>ONXT01000103.1 GCA_900321845.1 uncultured Bacteroidales bacterium
CGAGTTCGCCATCACGCACACCACGCGGCATTACGGCGAGGAGTACCACTCCTTCGTCAACAGCCAGAACACCACGCAGGGCGGTACGCACCAGAACGCCTTCCGCGAAGCGATTGTGAAGACTTTCCGCACCTACTTCGGCAAGGATTTCGACCCCTCCGACATCCGCAACGGCGTGGCGGCGGTCATCTCCATCAAAGTGGTGGAACCGACCTTCGAATCCCAAACCAAAATCCGCCTCGGTTCCACCTTGATGAACACCAACGACCCCACCAGTACAACCATCCGCAACTACGTCAACGACGTGGTGGGCAGACTGCTTGACAACTACCTGCACATGCACACCGACATCGGCGAAATCGTGCGCAAAAAGGTGCTCGAATCCGAGAAGGAACGCAAGGAAATCGCCAACATCAAAAAGGGCAACAAGGAGGTGCAGAAGAAAGTCAGCCTGAACAACTACAAACTGCGCGACTGCAAATACCATTATAATACCGACAACAACGAGAACGGCTACAACTCCACTATTTTCATCACCGAGGGCGACTCCGCATCCGGCTCCATCACAACCTCCCGCGACAGCAGGACACAGGCCGTGTTCAGCATGCGCGGCAAACCCGCCAACACGATGAAACGTTCGGATGTGTATCAGAATGAGGAACTCACCCTGCTGCAAGCCGCCCTCAACCTCGGCGCCGAAATCGAAGACCTGCGCTACAACAATATCGTCATCGCCACCGATGCCGATGTGGATGGCATGCATATCCGCCTGCTTCTGCTAACCTTCTTCCTAAACTTCTATCCGGAGGTTGTCCGCAGCGGCCACGTTTACATCCTGCAGACCCCGCTCTTCCGCGTCCGCAACAAACAGAAGACCTTCTACTGCTACACGGAGGCCGAAAAGTTGGACGCCATCAAGCAACTGACCAGCAAGAAAAGCTCCAAGGCGGTTGTCAGCGAAGAGGAAGCGGCAGACGAATCCGGCACTAAAAAGAACTCTAAAGTCGAGATCACACGCTTCAAAGGTCTAGGGGAAATCTCTCCCAAAGAGTTCGTGGGCTTCATCGGCAAAACCATGCGTCTGGAACCCGTCGTGCTGGAACGAAGCACCAAAATCAAGGATCTGCTCAACTACTATATGGGAGGCAATAGCGATGAACGCCAGCAGTTCATCATCGCCAACCTTCGCGAAGAGATCGACGAAGTGAGCTCCGAAAACTGGAACTAATCAAGGCCCGGCCCACCGTGTCTCCAAGTCAAAATCAACATAATGGTCAAAATAGGCAATATCGGATTAGGCGATGGCAAGCCCGTTGTCATCCAATCGATGACGAACACTGACACGAACGACGTGGCGGCCACCGTTGCACAATCGAAACGGATGATTGAGGCGGGCTGCCAGTTGGTGCGCATCACCGTACCCACCATGAAAGAGGTGCCTGCGATTGCCGCCATCAAGGAGCAGTTGCGCGCCGAAGGTTACGAGACACCGCTCGTGGCGGACGTGCATTACAACCCCGAAGTGGCCGACGCCTGCGCCGCCATCGTCGAGAAGGTGCGCATCAATCCAGGCAACTATGTGGACAAGCGCAATTTCCAAAAACTGGACCTTACGGAAGATGAATACCGAGCATCCCTTCAGGCGATGGCCGACCGCGCGAAACCGCTCATAGAGATTTGCAAACAGCACGGAACCGCCCTGCGCATCGGCGTCAACCATGGTTCACTCTGCGACCGCATCGTAAGCAGATACGGCAACACCCCCAAGGCGATGGCCATGTCGGCGATGGAATGGATTGACATTTGCCAACAATTTGATTTTCACAATGTTGTATTCTCCATCAAGTCAAGCAACGTGGTTTCAATGACCGAAGCGACGATGCTTCTATGGGAGATGATGCATAAAAACGGCACGGTTTATCCGCTTCACATCGGCGTTACGGAGGCGGGTGCGGGCGACGAAGGGCGCATCAAATCGGCCGCCGGCATCGGCACGCTTCTGCTGAACGGCATTGGCGACACCATCCGCGTGTCTCTCACTGAACCGCCTGAAAATGAGGTTGTTTTCGCCAAAATCATGGTGGATGTATTGCAAAATCAACCCGTATCACTCCATCTTTTAAGAAACGGAAACGAACTCACCATTTGTTGCGACGAACCGGACAGGACTCGATGGATGGCCTTGGCTGCCGCACATGCCGCCAACGCGCATCATCAACAGAAAATCAAAAATCTATCGCTTGAAAACCAGCACTTTACCCAAGAAGAGAATCAAGACCTCGCCGACAAAATCCTCCAGGCTTGCCGCATCAAGATGAGCCAAACGGAATTCATCTCCTGCCCTTCCTGCGGCAGGACGCAATACGATATCCAGACTGCGCTGGCCAAAGTGAAGGCGCGTTTCAGCGGACATCCCGACCTGAAAATCGGCGTGATGGGCTGCGTGGTGAACGGCCCCGGCGAAATGGCCGACGCCGACTTCGGCATTGTGGGCGCCGGCAACGGCAAAGTCATCGTCTTCAAACAAAAAGAACGGCTCTCCGCCCCGCTCCCCATCGACCAAGCCCTGGACGAATTGGAACGGCTTTTGGCAAACCACAAGTGATTTTCAACCATTTTTGCCACATAAAATCATTTTCCCGCGCATATCCATCAAAAAAATCGTATTTTTGCAACTTAATAATTAAATATTCGGCAGTATGAGATTAGGAATATGGGAAATTGTCATCATTGCTTTGGTGATTTTACTTTTGTTCGGCGGTAAAAAGATTCCCGAACTGATGAAGGGCATCGGCAAAGGCGTGAAGAGCTTCAAGGACGGGATGAACGGCGTGGAGGATGAGGCGAAAGACGCGTCCAAGACCGAAACGAAACAGGAAACGAGTAAATCAGATTCCGAAAAAGCATGATGGACAAGGGTGAAGTTTCCGACAACTTTACTTTTTGGCAACATCTGGAAGAACTGCGCGGCTGCATTTTCAAGATCCTGATTGCAGTCATTGTTTTTTCGGTGCTGGCATTTGTTTTTAAAGATTTTCTCTTCACCTTTCTGCTTGCCCCCAAATCCCCTACTTTTATCACGTATAAGATACTGAAAGCCAGTCCTTTTGAAATCACGCTAATCAACACTTTGATAACCGGTCAATTCATGATGCATCTGAAAGTGGCCGTGCTCGTAGGGGTTATTCTGGCGTCGCCCTACATTCTGTACGTGCTTTACCGGTTCATTGCACCTGGGCTGTACAGCAACGAGAAACGCTACTCCTTCCGCATCGTCGCGGCGGCCTACGTAATGTTTTGCATCGGGGTTGCCGTCAGCTACCTCTTCATTTTCCCACTCACACTCCGCTTTCTGGCCACCTACTCTGTCAGTGAGGAGGTGGGCAACTTGCTGACACTCAACTCCTACATGGACACGCTGCTGACGCTCTCGCTCGTGTTCGGCATCGTGTTTGAGATTCCGGTACTCAGTTGGCTGCTGGCGAAGTTCGGGCTGCTGCGTGCCTCGTGGATGGTGAAATTCCGCAAGCATGCCATCGTAGTCATACTCATTGCCGCCGCCATCATCACCCCAACGGGCGACCCCATTACGCTTGGCATCGTCTTCCTGCCCATCTGGCTGCTTTACGAAGCCAGCATTTTGGTGGTGAAAGCAACATCTAAACGAAGAAAAGTGATAACTGAACCCACACTAAACACTAATAGCTGAAAGCAAACGCTGATCGCTAATCATTGTTCACAAATATCAATATAAGATATGAAACACAAAAGACTTTGGAGAATCATCCGGCAGATTTTGGGCGCAACGACCTTCATCCTCATCACGCTGCTATTCCTTGACTTTTCGGGCGTGCTGCACAAGTATCTGTCGTTTCTGGCAAAAATGCAGTTTATCGCCGCATTCATGACGGCCAGTGTCACGAGTGTAGTCATTCTAATAGCCATTCTGGCTGTCACGCTGGTTTTCGGACGGGTTTACTGCTCGGTAGTCTGCCCGATGGGTATCTTTCAGGATGGAATGGCGCGGCTCGGGCGCATTGGGCGCAAGAATCCGTACAGCTATTCGAAAGCCAAGAACATTCTTCGCTATTCGATTCTGGTGGTGTTCATTGTAGTCTGCTCAATGGCGGGTTTTGCCGGCCTCGCCTCTCTAATCGAACCCTACTCCGCCTACGGACGCATGGCGCAAAACCTCTTCCAGCCCGTTTACCTATGGTGCAACAACCTGCTGGCTCTCATTGCCGAGCGCGCCAACTCCTATGCATTCTACGAAAAAGAGGTGTGGATTCGCAGCATCCCGACCTTTGTCATTGCGGCAGTCACCTTCGTAGCCATCGGCTTTTTAGCTATTCGCAACGGCAGAACTTACTGCAATACCATCTGTCCTGTGGGCAGTATTTTGGGGCTTTTTTCTAGATTTTCCCTGTTAAAAATGCACATTGATGAAGAAAAATGCGTAGGTTGCGACCTTTGCACGAAGAACTGCAAGGCCTCCTGCATCAACGGGAAGGAACATCTGTTAGACTATTCGCGCTGCGTGATGTGCGGCGACTGCATGGCACAATGTCCGCAGGAAGCCATTGACTATAAACATATTAAATGGACATCCGAATTTGCCCAAAAGAGAGCGGAAGATGCAAAGGTAACGGAACAAAAGCCGGAGAAGGTTGACGAAGGCAAACGCGCCTTCACACTCACTTCGCTGATGCTCCTTGCCGGTGCAGCCACCGCCCAAACCAAGGTCAAACTGGACGGCGGGCTGGCCAAAATCGAAGACAAAATGGAACCGAAGCGCGGTACGCCGATCGTTCCTCCCGGCGCCCATAGTCTGAAGGATTTCACCCGACGCTGCACGGCTTGCCAGCTTTGCGTTTCCAAATGCCCGAACGACGTGCTGCGTCCATCCAACGAGCTGACCACGCTGATGCAACCACGGATGTCGTTCGAGAAAGGCGCGTGCCGCGTGGAGTGCACCGCCTGCAGCGAGGTTTGCCCGACCGGAGCTATTAGCTTGATTACCAAAGAGGAAAAATCCGCCATCAAAATCGGGCACGCGGTATGGGTTCAACAGAACTGCGTGACAGTGACCGACAAGGTGGAGTGCGGCAATTGCGCCCGCCACTGTCCGTCCGAAGCTATCATGATGCTGCCCAGCGATCCGAATGACGAAAGTTCCGCAAAACGGCCAGTAGTGAACGAGAACAAATGCATCGGCTGTGGAATGTGCGAGTACGTCTGCCCGTCGCGCCCATACCCTGCCATTTTCGTGGTGGGCGAAGAGGAGCATGAGATGATTTGACGATGAAATTCCCCAAACAAACAATAAATCAGACAATTATGAAAAAAGACAATCATAACGAACAAGGAAAGAAAATAACCCGGCGCGGATTTTTGAAGGTGCTGGGAGCCAGTAGCGCGGTGGTGGCGGCCGGCGGACTTATGGAAGCGTGCAACGGCGGCAAGACAACCGAAGCTGAAACATCGTCTCAGGAGCCCCCGAAAGGACAGATGACCTACCGCATCAACCACAACACCAACGACAAGGTCTCCATCCTCGGCTTTGGCATGATGCGACTGCCCGTAGTGGGTGGCGCACTCGGTGCTTCCGGGCGCGAAGACCCCGACGCGCCCCTCGATCAGGAGATGATCAACAGGCAGGTTGACTATGCGCTTGAACACGGTGTCAACTACTTCGACACCTCCCCCGCCTACTGCAAGGGACGCAGCGAGGAGGCCACCGGCATCGCACTCGCCCGACACAAACGCTCCGACTACTTCATTGCCACCAAACTGTCGAACTTCGCACCTGAAACATGGCCCGAAAAAGAGTCGAAGGCGATGTTCGAGCAATCGCTGAAATACCTGCAGACCGACTATGTGGATTACCTGCTCCTGCACAGCGTGGGCGGCGGTGACGACTGCTATCAGATGTTCAACCAGCGCTATATGGACAACGGCATCCTCGACTGGCTGGTGGAGCAGA
>ONXT01000026.1 GCA_900321845.1 uncultured Bacteroidales bacterium
AAGGTGATGTTGCGCATGGTCCCAATACGGTCGTCCTTGTTGCGTTTCGCGGTTCGCAAGTAAATTGCGTTGCCGGTATGGGTCGCGCGAATGTTACTGACCTCAATGTTCTCAACCACACCACCATCCACAGCGGCAAAGGTGACGGCACTGCGATAGGTGTCGTAAATCCGGATGTCGTGGATGCGTGCATTGCGGAATCCGCCGGCGGAAACGGTGCCGAACTTGATGGCATTCGCGCTGCTCCGAGCCACGCAATCGCTCACTTCAATGTCCTCGCAAATGCAATTTTTGTTGTGGGATTTAAAACAAATAGCATCGTCGGCGGCATCGAAAAAGCAGTTGGAAACCTTGACGTCGCGGCAATCTACAATGTCGATGCCGTCGTTGTTCCAATAGGATTTGCTATCCACGGTGATGCCGTCCACAAGCAGGTGGGTGCAGCGGTCATAGACTTGGTTCCAGCAGCCTGGGTCCTTGAGTGTAATTCCGTAGATATCAACAGTATCGCATTCGCGGAAGTAGATGTTGACGGGGCGGTTGGTCTCGTTCGGGCGGTCGTACTTGAGTGGGTCGCTGATGAGTCCGCGATGGATGCATTCGATGAGATTGCAGGCAACGGTGAAGCCGCGGCCGTCAATCCCGCCCTCGCCCTCAATGCCGATGTTCTTCTGCCCGACGGCGAAAATCATGGCCATCCAACGGATATACGGATCTTTCTGATAGTCAAAGGGGTTGGTGGAGCCGAGGAGCGTGGCGTTTTTTTGCAGATAAAGATGTACGTTGGATTTAAGATAAACAGTGCCCGTCACATAATTGCCGGCAGGAATTACGATCTCGCCGCCGCCCATTGCGCTAATGCTGTCAATGGCGCGTTGCAACATTCTGGTATTCAGCGTGATGCTGTCGCCGACAAGACCGAAATCAGTCGCTAAGAACTGTTTGCGCGTTGTCAGGCCAGTGAGTGTAATCGGACCGAGAATCCCCTGCGGCTCGTAGGCCTGTTCACGCCCCTTCCTGTTCACCCAATACATCGCTACTTTGTTGTCTGTCAACGATTTGAGATAATTTCCCATTGTCGTAGTTACGCGGATTTCCAAATTGTTCTCTCCCTTTTTAACAAAAGGCGAAATGTCCCAAATCCGTTCGCCGTACCACTTCGTGCCGACTGAATCTCCGTTTACGAACAGCTCGCTGACCCCGACGACATTCCCTAAATTCAAAATTACATTCGTTGTATCTGAGATGTTTATCCTCTTCCGGTAAATGGCGGTTCCGCAGAAGTGTTTTTCTTCAGGAATCTCTTTTATATCCATCAGAGTATCAATAAAGTATGATTTTCTTTCCGCAAATTTCGACAATAGTTCTAAGTCCCAGTTTCGGCTGCAATCTACGGCGTTTTCATTAGGAAGTATAGGAGAGAAGGCTTCCGTTGCCTGTTCGTTTTTCTTTTCAAAGACGAGCAGAACAGATTCCGCGGGGCCGAAATGGAGTCGGTAACTCCCGTCGTTTTCAACTGTTAAAAGGTACTTTCGTTGGGTTGCATTTTTAACAGAAGAAAAATTGTCCGCATCATCCAAAACATAGACAAATGCGTCTTTGTCTTTTATAACCGATTGATCAAAAAAGAGTTGCTGTTCTATGGAGTTAAAACGGTTTGAATTGGTGAGGAAGAATACTTCCGCTCCGTCGGTTCGTTGCCAGCGGGTTTGCATAAAAAACGCATCCGGCTGGCTGATGGTGATGTAGGAGGGAAGATGATGCTCTTTTGCCATATCCCCGTACCATTCCATAAAGGAGCCATTGTTCCAATTTATTAATGTAAACAAATGATTGTCAATGGGTTCTTTCTTCATCCCCAAGGTCGTTTCTGGTTTGGAGTTGATGCAGAAGACGCGTCCGCCACTTTGTACAAACTGGTTCAACTTGTTGGCGGTTTCGGTTTGGATGCTGTGCAGACCGGGTAGCCAAATCACTGAATACGAACGATTTCCGTACTTTAACATTCCGTCTTCAATGGTGGATTTTTGGATGACTCCTTCGCTGATATAGTCGGCGCTGCCTCCGTTTTTGCTGATGGCTTCCCAAAGCAGCGACGTATAAGTCACGTTCAGCCTTTCGGGGAAGGGGTCTGTTTGTACACCCCACTGACTCCAAAGGTCGCCGTTGGCGGGCAGGATGGCCATGTCGGCAAACTGCGTGCTGTTTTGGAGCTGTTGACAAAGGCGGGCGCGGTAGTCGTTGAGCCGCTTGAAGAAAGGCCACCACGTGTTATTCTCATTGAGGTAGGATCCGTACTGAATCCAGCCAGGGAACTCGGCTTCGGGCGGACTGTAGTTGAACCCGTGCCAGATGCTGTGCGTGATGCCGCTCTGCGCACTTTGGTCGGAGCCGATTTTCAACAATTCAAGCGTGGTGTTGAAAACGCGGTAGGTGTTGGTCATTTCTTCACAGCTAATCAGCTGTTTCCCAGATAGATGTGCAGCAGAACTGACGTATTTGTCAATCATCGTGTAGCCGCGTCCGCGTCGGTAGTCGCTGTCGGGCATCTCCTCTCCCAAACGGTGGCG
>ONXT01000071.1 GCA_900321845.1 uncultured Bacteroidales bacterium
ATTGCAAATTGGTTGGCATTGGCGGTCGGAGCGACATCTTCAATCGTAACGGAACTTCCCTCTGTGAGCGCTTCCTGACTTTCGCCGTTCAGTTTCCACGCAAGGCTGGTGGCACCATTCAGTTCGTAATCAATGGTCAGTGTGGTTGTGCCGCCTTGGCAAATCTCGTCGTCATCGCTGCTGATTGTCATGGTCGGATTCGTCAGCATGGTGAAGGTAACGGTCACTGCGCTGTCGCAGCCGTTTACACTTTCAAAATTCACTGTGTAAATGCCTGATTCGGTCCATGCGTCGTTGCCCTTGTAGCTGTAGCCGTTCTGGTACTCGCTGGCGCAAACGGTCACGGCGTCCGTGCTGGCTATTTCCGCTGGGTTCGTGAGGATGAACTGACCAGTGGTGATGTAGCAGCCCCGATCATCGGTAATCGTCAATTGGTAAGTGCCTTCCGGCAAGTCAGTCAAATCTTCCGTTGTGGCGCTCGTGCCCGTCCATGCGTAGGTCAGCGGTGCTGCGTATGTGCCGCTGACGGTAATGTTGATTGCGCCGTCGTTGGCATCGTGGCAGGTGATGTCCGACATGGTCGCCTCATAGCTGAATTCGCTGCTCGTCAGGGTTTTCGTGATGGTGACACCCACAATGGTCTTTGAACATTGGTTTGCATCGGTGATGACAAGGTCGTAACTCCCGATTCCCAATCCGCTGAATTTGAATGAGTTGGATGCTTGTTCGGAGGTGAGTTCCTCGCCCACAGGTTCTTGGTTCTGGTAGGCCTGAAGGGTGTAGGGAGGCATGCCGCCGTTGAAGTACACATAAACGTAACCGGCCGTGCCGCCGCAGATGGAGGTGTTGTCGTTTTGATTCGTTCTTGCAAAATTGAGCTCGGGCAGTCTATAGACCACTACGCCTTGAACGGAATCCAGATGCTGGTTGCAGCCATCTGCTGAGGTCGAGTAATAGTTGACCTCTTTTCTGCAAATGGTGGAACCGGAAGGGTAGTCGGGGTTCTGTTGCGCCATCCATGTATCATTTTCGGTGAAGGTCTGGTCGCCGATGGTGTAGGGGAGAGCATCATTGCAGATGGCGATGGTTTTGTCGTCCAGGTAGATGGTCTCCTTGATTTCGTCATTCCAGATGGATTCGCCAACCGAGGCGCCGTTACCGCCGATGATTTTGCGGGCGTAAGACCAATAGGGGACATCGGAACCTCCTTCCATCGTATAAACCTGCACATCAATGTCAAATGTGCGGTCAATGGGCAAGTCCAGCAGCCATTTGATTTTCATTTGAGGGGTTACGCTGATGTTGGAGCCGGTAAGGCGAAGATAGGCGCCTGTGAAATAGTTGATGTTGTAGGATGAGAAGTTACCGCCCACTTCAATCGGCCTTTTAGGGAAAAAGTCGCTCGGTTCAACGATGTAGGAACCGTAGCGGCGGTTGCCTTGGTTGAAGGTGAAGGTGCAGTTGGGTAAATCCAAGTACTTGGTCATGGAGTCCATCGGCATGGGCTCGCCGTCCAACAGAAAGTCGTAGTGGATGGCATACTTTGCAGTCGCGGAATTCGCAATTCCGTTGAAATTGGCAAAGTTAAAGGTGATGGTTTGCGTGGTCCCCGCTGTCGGATGCGACAGCTGCGCGGGGGTAATGGTTACACAACCATTGTTTTGCGCGTTGGCGATGGTGGCCGAAAGTACGACACCCATCAAAAAGCATAGAAGTTTTTTCATAATCGTTGATTTTTTATTAATAATATATCTCTCTTTTTTTTGTATTTTCTATCTCGCTATTTGCATTTGATTTTGAAAAAAACAATGTCAATTATTATGATTTTTCATTGTATTTGTTATGGGTGAAAATAAACATAATTTATTGATTGTCATTGATTTTTTTTTTTCTCCTCTTTTGCCTCTTGTGTTGCCCGTTTTACAATAATTATGCAGCAAAATTAGAAAAAAAACATTATTCAACTTTGTATTGTTGATAAATAATATTAATAATTTTTAAGACGGAATGTTTTTCCGGCTTTTAATTATTTGTAAATAAAAGAGTTGTGTGATTTTTTTTTAACGTTGCCCTTGCCTGATGGCACTTAGGGGCGAAATTTCTATCCTGCCAATTTCAACATGGAAGAGATCAGCCGTTTCGCGAATGTCATCCTGAAAATAGTACCCGACAGACCCTACGATGTTTAACGGGTAGGAGCGATAATTGTTGATATGTGAAATCTGGATTTTGAAAAATAGCCGGAATGCCTCTTGGATGATGGAACGGATGGCGGGTTCCGTCCTGTGTTCACCGATGAATCGGGCGAAGGAGGAGAAATAGCGGTTGGGATTGGGCTCTCGGTAGATTCTGCGGATGACTTCGCTCCTTTGTAATCTGGCGATGGAAACGATTTCAGGAGGAAGTTCTTCGCGCAGAAAGCGTTGTATGAACAGCATCCCGAGGTGGGTGCCGCTGCCCTCGTCGCCCAGCATGTAGCCGGCGGAGGGGATTTGCTGCACGATTTCTTTCCCGTTGAAAAGGCAGCAACTTGCGCCGGTTCCCAAAATGGCGACGATGCCGCTGCTGGCCCCGCACAGGATTTTACAGGCTCCGAGTAGGTCCGATTCCACCGTGATTTGCTTTGATTCCCCGAAGTGCCTTCTCAGGGCATTCTCGATTCTCACGGCATTGTCGGGGTTCCCACAGCCCGCTCCCGCGAATTGAATCGCCGTTACTTTGTCCAGCTCCCCGATATCAGCTGCCAGCCGGGCGAAAATCCCGTCAATCTCCACGTCCGCCGTATAGCTCGCATTGATGCCGCTGTCGGAAATGTGCCGCACGTATTTCCCCGCTTCATCCAACAGGATGCAGTCGCACTTCGTCGCCCCGCTGTCAATGAACAAGTTCACCTTGTTAGTAATTAATGAATTAATGATTCTCTCGAGATTTTCATCGGGTTGTTCCGTTTGTACTCGGAATGCAGGTATCGTTGGATAAGTTTGTGGCTTTCAAGCGATTTGTCGCCGTTGAAGTATGCGGCGAAAATTTTGTCGGCTTCGAAGTAGTTGGGCACGCCGAGTTGTTCGCAGTCGTTGCTGCTGATGCCGAGTCCATCTACGGGCGTGGCATCGATGCAGGATTGCAGGGCGGCCCGCTGTGCAGGACTGCATTCTCCCAGGAGGTGTGTGGCGAGCGCGAACACCTCCGTCTTCCACAAGTCCATGATAGGGGCGAAGTCGCCGACATCGCCGTGCAAAGTCCAGAATCCGGTCAGGAATTCGGTGTAGTTGTCGGTGGAGATGACCATGCCGCCGTGGAGTTGGGCGAGGTCGTAGAGCACCATCATCCGCATTCGCGCCTTCATGTTGCCCTGACGGAGTTTGGAGAGCATGGAATCATCGTAGTCAACGAGCAGCTTTTTGTTCTCGAAGAAGGTTTCGGTTAGGTCGAGATGCTCGAAATCGTGGCAAAAGCTCTTGCCAATCGCTA
>ONXT01000266.1 GCA_900321845.1 uncultured Bacteroidales bacterium
ACCTACAGCGTAGCCCCGACGACATTTGGAGTAAACGGGCCTTGTTTTGGGTGCTTTACGAGTATCTGAAACGTGAGGCCAAGCAATGCGATGTGGACGGCTTTTTCAAAGTTTGGGAGAAAATTAAAGAACTGGATTTGATAAATCAGCCCGACGAGGCCATGAGCCGCGAAAACGTGATTAGATGTGTGAAGACACTCAACAAAGGTTTTGTCGAAAAGCGCAATATCCCCGTGGAGGGAGTGTCCAATCGCTTGCTCGAGCTTTTCGATGCTATAGAAGTGCCTGCGCCCGGCGACGAGTATTCGCTGAAAATAGATGCTTTTCTGCCTCTGTCCGAGGTTTGGAGCGGTTTCCCCGAGTTTGTCGAACAGAAGGCGATAGTATATCTCAGGGACGACGTGGATTTCAACCAACGTACCGTGCAGGGACCCGATGGTAGACCCAGAAGTTTTATGTCGCTAGCCGAAAGCACTTATATCGCCTACACCAAAGCGATAATGAAAGCCAAAGATGTGGAGCGCATGCGCACTTTCCAGCCCGAACTTGACCGTTTGGCCGACCTGCCGAATATGAGTTTTCTGGGTTATTTCAACGCCAAGCTGTTGCAGGCTTTGCATGGCAACACCGCCGACGTGCTGCGAGAGGTGCTGCCTTTTGCCAGACGAAAAAGATACGACTACTGGGTGTGGCAGTTCCTTTCGGAGTTATTTGCAGACAACGACGAGGAACGCCACCTGGCTTGCCTACTGAGGGCTTCGCATTGCCAGACTAGCGAGGATTTTTTGCCGAAAATACGTGTGAAACTGGCAAACATCTATTTTCAACGAAACGATTTCCCACGGTTGAAATATCAGGCGGAGAAATATGTAAGAATTCGTCTGGAAAACGGATACCGTGTGGACTGGAGCATCCAGCAGATGATGAATGACAGCCGTTACGTCCAAGCACAGCCTGACGATAGCGACCCTATTGACTATCTGATTATCACCAACAGGATTATTGGCGCACGCGATGACGAGCCGGTGGTGAGACCGCCCAAAAATCGTGGAAACAGCAGGCCTGCCCAAAACCATACGCGCAATAACAATCCGTCTGCAAACACGCCTGGCGGAGACAATGCTAGAAGGACAATAGAAGGGGAGGTAACGGAAAATAAAGCCGGCACGGCTATGTTTGTGAAAGCGGACGAGTTGTTCGCTTTCATCCCGCCGAAGTTGCGGGAAGGATTTGGCAAAGGCGATAGGGTGGAGGCCGAAATTGAGGAATCGTTCGACCCAAAACGTAACCAGAAATCCTGGGCTTGCACTAAAGTAACAAAAAAACAATGAAGGATATGAAACAGATGACAGAGAATCAGAAAATGGCCGTTATGCGTGTGCTGCTCGACGTGGTTATGGCCGACGGTGTAGAGGACGAGCGCGAGACCAAGTTTTTCGACATGATTGCCGAGGCTCTGGAACTAAACAGGGAGCTGCGGCAAACGGTACGACAGCAGAGTACACTGGCGGCACTGTTGGAGATTGACGGCCTTGATCTCGAACAAAAACTTGCAGTGGTTCAACTGATGGGCAAAATGGTGGTGGTGGACGATGAGATCCATCCTAAGGAGGTGGAGATTTACAACGCAGTGCGTTATTTCTGCCATATCGACATGCCTTTGAAACAGGCCATGGACTCCGACCCGATGAGCGAACTGCTGGACAACGGATGGGAGGCGAGTTAAGAATTAAGAATTTGTATTCCAACTTTCAACTTTCAATTTTCAATTTTCAACTTCAGAAGATGGAACTTATCATCAACTCTTTCGGAACCTCCCTCAACCGCGACAACGAGGGCTTCGTGATCTCCACTTCAGAGGGGAAACAACGCATCCCGGCGGAAGGCATCACCTCCATCCAGATCTCCAAGGGCGCACAGATCACCTCCGATGCCGTGATGCTTGCCGTGGAACGCGAGATTGAGGTGCTCTTCATGGACCGCTCCGGCAATGTCATCGGGCGGATATGGAGTCCGAAGTACGGCTCCGTGTCCACCATCCGCAAAGGACAGCTCAA
>ONXT01000155.1 GCA_900321845.1 uncultured Bacteroidales bacterium
CAGATAGAAATCCACAATGAAGTGGATTCTTCTCCTAATTAGTCGTATATTTGCTTCCGTTTTTACGAATTATATCAAGCATGAAATTATCCCGACGACTTCTTCAATTTTCTACTGTTATTTTATTGTTATTCAATGGTTTGCAAACCTCGTGCGCGCAAACCAGCGGCACGATGTCCACGAATGAGGCGACCGCTGCGCAGCTGTTTTTCTCCGGCAATATGCACGAAGCAGCCAAACATTACACGGAATTGCTCCGTGTAGATTCCATGCATTATGATTTTAACGTATATGCAGGCCTCGCTTTTCTCAATGCGAATTTGAGCAAAAGTCAGGCGATTGTGCACCTCACGCGCGCCCTTAAAAAACCAAAAGCCGATCAGTATATCCATTTTTATCTCGGAAAAGCCTATATGCTCAATTATCAGTTTGATGAGGCGATTGACGAGTTCAACGCCTTCGTCAAGTGCAATTTGAAGCAGGATAAATCCGACTTGCCGGTTGAACGCTATTTGGAGATGTGCGACAATGCCAAACTGCTGATATCGCTTCGCAATGACGTGACGCTCGACAATCTCGGCACTGAAATCAATTCCGAGTTCCCCGATTATAATGCCTACATTACCGCCGACGAGCATACGCTCTATTTCTCCTCCAAGCAAGCGCAGAATAGCGGTTCGGAACTGGATATCGATGGCTATAAATTCGCCGATATCTATACTTCGGATTTTGTTGATGGCAAATGGTTGAAAGCCAAGAAGATGCAGCCACCTGTCAACAGCACCTTGATTGAGGATGTCGTTGGGGTGACGGCCGACGGCGAGACACTCATCCTCTATTGCAATAACGACAAGGGATTTGACGATTTGTTTTTCAGTAAAAAAGAGAAAAAGCAATTCTCGCGCCCCGAAATGCTCAGCTTGACGGTGAACAGTGAGCAAGGGGAGGAGGCCGGGATGATCTCCCCCGACGGACAGTGGATTTTCTTCTCTTCCAACCGCCCTGGCGGCTATGGCGGCTACGACATCTACTTCTCCCGCCGCCTGCCGAATGGCGAATGGAGCAATCCGAAGAATGCAGGTCCCAACATCAATACGAAGTATCATGACAGCTACCCCTACATCGCACCCGATGGCGTGACCTTTTTCTTTAGTTCCCAAGGTCATAACAGCATGGGCGGTTTCGATTTGTTCAAATCAAGTTGGGATGCTGAAAATCAGTTCTTTGCAATTCCAGAAAATCTCGCTTTCCCCATCAATACCCCTGACGACAACAAGACCATTTCGGTTACAAAGTCCGGACGTTATGCCTATATCGCCGATTACCGCGGAAACAGCACGGGCGATTTGGATGTCTATAAAGTCACCTTCCAAGAAGTCCCTGCACCTTATTACGTGATTCAGGGCGATGTGGCTGAGGTGGATTCCGTCACGCTCATGGCCAATCTGAACAGCTATAAAGTGGTCATCCGTGAGGCTGGTACGAAAAAGCAGGTCGGCGTTTATCGACCCAACCTCCACAACGGTAGTTTCACCTTCATTTTACAGCCTGGTTATTATTTGATTGACAGATACTTGAATGATTCCTTGCTGGGTTCCGACGAGTATCAGATTGAGGACAGGGAGCCGGCGGAAGAGAAGAAAATGGTGTCGCTTTTATTCAGGTAGGTGGTAGCTCTTTTAGTTGATTATATATGAGAAAATCATTCCTTGTTTTAATCCTAATATGTTTGTTCTCAGTGGGTTGCGCCCAAAATTTCAAGGGTGGACTTCGTGCTGGGCTTTCAATGACGCAGATTTCGGGTGATGACTTGTCTGGATTTCACAAGGTTGGCGCGTATGCTGGCGGTTTCGTGAACTGGCGTTTTATCCAGGCACCCAAATGGGCGATTCAGCCGGAAATCAATTTCGTGATGAAGGGAAGCAGCACTTATCTTAAAGCGGACAAGAACGGCAACATCGGCAACAAGTACGTGCTGACGCTTTACTATATGGAAGTTCCGGTTTTGGCCAAATTCATGGCTTTCAAGGGATTCGAAATCGAACTGGGGCCGACTTTCAATGTGTTGCTCCATGCTGTTGAAAAGGATGCGAACGGAGTCATCCCAGCCAGAATGCCCTTCCGTTTTTATGAAATCGCTGGTATGGCGGGCATTTCCTACCTCATTAAAGACCATTACGGCATCAATTTCCGTTTTGTGCAGTCGCTGGTGCCCGTCCGAGTCGGCGATGGCAATCACGGCAACTACCGTTTGAATAAAAAACAGTTCAGTACCGAAA
>ONXT01000066.1 GCA_900321845.1 uncultured Bacteroidales bacterium
CGCCCTCCACATCGATGACGACGGCGGTTTTTTTGTATCCGGTGATGTCAGCCACCACATCCACTTTGTTGACCGTGCCGGAGAAGGGGCTGTGGATGTTGGCGCACATGAAGGCTTCGGCTTTTCCGATGAGTTGTCCGACCTTCACTTTATCGCCTTTTTGCACGGCTGGAGTGGCAGGTGCGCCGAGGTGTTGTCCCATGAAAATGGTCGCTTGTTTCGGCAAGGGGAAAACTTCTAATGCTTCATTCTTGGCTAATTTATTATCATTCGGGTGTACACCACCCATTGGGAAAGTCTTCATGTTATAAATTATTTTACGGTTGTGCTTTCAGTTTCAGCGATTTTTTCTACTGGTTTTTCCACCGGAGCTTCAACGGGTTTCGGCGCGGGGAAGTTGACGGCGACGATGGCGCCTTTCGGACACTCTTTCACGCACAGTCTGCACATTTTACACTTGGCCGGATCGATGTGGGCGAGGTTGCTCTCGACGGTGATGGCTTCGAACTTGCAGACTTTGGTGCATTTTCCGCAGCCGATGCAGGATGCCTTGCAGTTCTTCATTGCCATGGCACCCTTTTCCTTGTTGTTGCAGGCTACATAAACGCGCCTGTCTTTCAATCCTTTAGGTCTGATTTCAATAACTCCGCGCGGGCAGGTCTTGGCGCATGCGCCGCAGCCCACGCATTTGGTTTCGTCCACCACGGGCAATTTGGTGACGGGGTCGATGGAGATAGCTCCGAAATTGCAGGCTTTGGTGCAGTCGCCGCAGCCCAAGCATCCGTTGGGGCAGAAGTTCTCGCCCGAGAAGATGCTGTTGGCAAGGAAGCAGGAGGTGGTCCCGTCGTAATTTACTTTGGCGGGGGCGTTTTCGCAATTCCCTTGGCAGCGCACAATCGCCACCATGGGGGTGCTGTCGGCGGCCTCCGTTCCCAAAATAGCAGCAATCTGCTGGTTCTTCTCCTTCGTGTTGCTGGGACAGGTGCATCCCTCCATCGTGCCACGTTGAATCATCGTCTCTGCCAGGTTCTTGCAACCGGCAAAACCGCATCCGCCGCAGTTCGCACCCGGCAGCAACTCCACGATCTGTTCAATCCGCGGATCTTCTTCTACATGGAACTTCTTGGAAATGAAAAACAGGACAATGGCGGCCAGCACGCCAATAGCCGCCAGCACGCCAACGGCCTTCAAAAGGATTGCTGCACTTAAAAGAACTATCATCTTTACTATTTTTTAAAAAATGTGACTGCAAAAATACGGAAAATCTTAAAATTGTCATGGTCCCGAATCGAATTTTCTTATTTTTTCTCACTATTTCTTTCATCTCGTGACCTAAATGAAGAATTTCAACATTTTACTTTTGAAAAAAATCGGCTCCAAAAGCCGGCCTTTCAGCAAAAAGCCGTATCTTTGCAGGAATTTTGAAAGAATGAAAAGGCTTATTCCGCTCATTATTGTACTGATATTCAACTCCTTGCAACTCCTTGCACAGGATCAGCCTAATCCTGACGGGTACAATGTCTTCTATTACCCTAACGGAAAAAAGTCCAGCGAGGGTGCTTTCGTGAACGGACAGCCCGATGGCTGGTGGAAATCCTATAACGAAAAGGGGACGTTGGTTTCGGAGGGGAACCGCAGGAACGGACAGCTGGATAGTACGTGGTTCTTCTATGGCGATAATGGCGATACTACCTTGATTATCAATTATAAGGAGGGAAAAAAGAACGGGAAGAGAATCCAGTTCTATGCGGACGAGTCGGTGGTGGAGGTGTGGGATGCCGATTCGCTCACCTCTCCGGTTTGCGTTTTTGACCGCGCGGGCCATCTCAGGCGCACAACCCCGATTTTGGAAGGAAAACCGCATGGAATGGAAAAATCCTTCGACACAGCAGGCCATATCGTCCAACTCGCCATTTACCATCGCGGCATCCTCACCCGCCGCGAGACCATCAACCGCACCGACAATTTCGGCTACAAACAGGGGAAGTGGAAGTGGTTCTGGCCTAATGGCAACCTCAAACTTGAAGGTACTTTTGTGAACGACAAGCGCGACGGCTATTTCAAGCAGTATGATGAGGATGGGAATTTCCTGCTTGTAGAAAAGTATGAAAACGACTACCTTGTGGCCGATGCCAAGGAAACCAAGCAGTTGGAACGGAAAGTCTCCTATCATTCCAATGGACAGCCATCGGTAATTGCCACTTTTTACAATGGCAAGGCGGAGGGGGTGCGGCGCGAATTCGATGCCGAGGGAAATGTAGTGAAGGGCTATGTTTTTGAAAATGGCATCATGCTGTTCGAAGGCATCACCGATATGGAAGGACACCGGCAGGGGAAATGGAAGGAGTTCTATCCGACCGGCGAACTGAAATCGGAGGGGACCTACAAGAACAGCAACCGAATTGGCGCGTGGAAGTATTATTTCCCTGATAAAAGTATCGAAGTGTCAGGGAGTTATGATAGCAAAGGGAGACAGGACGGCACGTGGCGCTGGTATTATGCGAATGGGCAGCTGATGCGCGAGGAAATTTACGAAAACGGGGTTCTGGACGGCGAATTTGTGGAGTATGACGAGCGGGGGAATGAGATAACGAAAGGGAAGTACGTCGAAGGGGCCGAGGAGGGCTATTGGTTTTATCAGCGCAACCAGGCGATTGAGGAGGGCAATTACTATGACGGGATGCGCACCGGTCTTTGGAAAACGTGGTTCGAAAAAGGGAACATCTCTTCCGAAATCGAATACGACCAGGATTTGATGAACGGGAAATATACGATTTATTATGAAAATCACGTTGTAAAACGCACCGGCAAATGCATCAACGGCGAACGCGACGGTGTGTGGTATGACTATAATGACAATGGCGAACTTATTTTGACTACTTTATATAAGGATGGGGTGGAAGTGAGATGGAACAACTACAAAATCGATTACGAATGAAGTATTTTGCACGACTTGCGACTCTTTTTTCATGTCTTTTTATAACCATTGCCCTGACTGCGCAGAACGATAGCGTGGCTCCTCAAGCCGTAACGAGAACGCAGGATATGATCGATTATGAAAAGGTGCTTGACAAGGGGATGGAAAATATGCTGAATGAATATTATGTGAAAAGAGAGCGAGCCAACTCCACCAGTGTCCTCTCTTCCTATTCGGATGAGGAGCAGATTGCGGAAACCGAGGGAGTTGATATGGATTCCGTCTATGAGGCGCGGGTGCATCGCATGAACCGAATTGTCCAGTTGGGCTATGGCCCAGCGGTGCGCAATTACATTGAATTATATGTCAACAAGCGCAAACGGTCCTCTTCTGCAATTCTGGGGCTCGCCCAGCACTATTACCCGATGATGAAGGAGGTCTTCGACAAATACGACCTGCCCGAAGAGCTGGTTTATCTCACCATCATCGAATCCAGTTTGAATCCGACAGCGGTGTCTCCCGCCGGTGCTACGGGTATCTGGCAGTTCATGTACACCACGGGCAAAACCTACGGACTGAAGGCGAATAGTTTTGTGGATGACCGCCGTGACCCCTACAAGGCGACCGATGCCGCCGCCCGTCATCTCCGCGATTTGTATGGAATCTTCAACGATTGGGGCCTCGCCATCTCCGCCTACAACTGTGGCGCGGGTAATGTCAGGAAGGCTATTGCGCGCTCCGGCGGAAAAAACACTTTCTGGGAAATCCGCAACTATCTGCCGAAGGAAACCCAGAACTATTTCCCCGCTTACATCGGCGCCTTTTATATGATGAAGTATTACAAAGTACACGGAATCAAGCCGGCAAACATCAGCATCCCGACAGATGTGGATACGATCATCGTGAAAAAAGAGGTTCATTTTGAGCAGATTGCGCATGTGCTTGGAATAGATGAAAAGGAGATTGAAGCGTTGAATCCGCAATACAAACGCAAGGTGATTCCCGCTTTTGAAGGCGGAAATTACGCGCTGAGATTGCGAAGCAAAGACATCATCCGCTTCATGTCGTTGGAGGATTCAATCTACCGCTATGACTACGACACCTACTTCCAGCCCTTGCAGATGTATGTCAGCGCGTTTACCGGCAAGCCCGCCAGCGGCACGCAGGGAACCAAAAAATACCATACGGTGAAAAGCGGCGAAACATTGGCCAAGGTGGCCACCAAATACGGCATCTCGGTAGAGGAACTGAAAAAGATGAACGGAATGAAAAGCAATTATGTTAAAACCGGTCAGAAATTGGTAGTGGGCTATGAATCAAAGGCCCCCGCTTCAACTGCCACCGATAAGACCGATAAAACCGATACAGAGGCCTCGTCGTCGTCATCCGCATCTTCAACCTCAACCTCATCTTCACCCTCTTGCATAATCCATACTGTTAAAAAAGGCGAGACCTTGATTTATATCGCCAACAAGTACCATACTTCTTACCAGAAAATTGCGAAAGACAACGGTATAAAGAACATTAATAGTTTAGTAGTCGGGCAAAAACTCAAAATCAATAAGTAAAATGCGCAGGATTAGTCTGTTTCTCTTTGCAATTTGTTGTTTGGCCGGCTGTGCAAAAATCGTGACCCCGGTCGGTGGACCGAAGGATGTGACGCCTCCGGAGGTTGTCAAGGAGGTGCCACCCAGCGGGCAGACGCATTTTACCGGCAATGTAATCAGAATCAGCTTCAATGAATTTGTCACATTGGAAAACACGATGGAAAATGTGCTGATTTCCCCCCCCTTGGATCATCAGCCGACATTTACCCTCTCAGGCAAAACGTTGACAATCAAAATACAGGATACGCTTCAGCCCAATCGGACCTACAATTTCGGTTTTGCAGATTGTATTCGCGACTTCACCGAGGGGAATCCGATTCCCTACTACAATTATGCATTTTCAACGGGGGATTACGTGGATTCCATGCAACTCCGCGGCAAGGTGACGGATGCGCTGACAGGCCAGCCTGTTACCGACTGCTTTGTCTTCGCTTATTCGGAAGATATTGATTCCCTGCCACTTACCACTCGCCCCCAGTTTGTCACCATGACGCGAAAGGACGGCTCGTTCACAATTAAGAACATCAAGGGCGGCGATTTCAAGATTTTCGCCCTCAAGGATATCAACAACAACCTGATTTTTGATTTGCCCAATGAGTCGATAGCATTTGCCGATAAATGCTACACCTCAATTTATATTCCTGAGCAGAAGGATACTACGACCACGGATTCCACGTCGAGTCCTACGGCCACCAATTCCCTGAAAGATGCTTCTCAGGTTGAGTACCCGAGCATCTCCCTTAGATTGTTTACCGAAGAGGATTCTACGCAGGCTTTTGTTAAAATGCAGAATAAGGAAGTGGGGAAATATGAGTTTTTCTACAAGAGTTCAATCAAAAATCTGCAGAAAAACTTCCTCTCCGACACAGTTCCCGATTATTGGGAAGTTTTGCATGGCGATACCCTCACTTGGTATTTGAAAGAGCCGATTTCGGATACACTGCGTGTTGCGCTGACGGTGAATGACACGGTTTGCGATACCTTGCAACTCACCCCTTTCAAAGGGAAGGAAAAAGCGGGCAGACAGCGGCAAGCCAAGCCTAAATACTTGAGTGTCAGTACTAAAAATCAAGGGGAGCTGTATAAGAAAATTCTCCTTCAGTTCGGTTATCCTATTCGCCCCGTGGAGGAATTCGAGGCAATGCTGGTCAGCAAGCACAAGTACTCGGGAAACGACACTTCCTATCTAAAGTTCTCTGTTCCAGA
>ONXT01000036.1 GCA_900321845.1 uncultured Bacteroidales bacterium
CCGCCCACATAATGGAAACCGGTATCGAAAGAGATTCCTTTGCGGTGAAACGACTGGAGGCAGCCGCCGATTTGCGGATTCTTTTCCAAGACACAGACGCTATGTCCTTTTTGCGCCAGCCAATAACCGCATTCCAAGCCGCCCAAGCCGGCGCCGACAATCAAATACTCGTATTTCATTAGAATTCCACTGCCAATTTAAGATTGATAAGACGCGGTGTGAGGTAATTGGGCACCGCCGTCATCGTATTGTTAATGTCCGTAATCCACATATAAGAAGATACGTTGTTGATTCCCAATATGTTAAACACCTCAAGAAAGAGACCGGCGCTTTTGATCGAACGCAGAAAGCCGCTCTTATGTTTCATTCTATCACGATTCGCCTCCAAGAACATATAGGAGAAGCCGATATCCACGCGGCGGTACCAAGGCATACGCAGTGTTTGTTGATAGCGTTGCGCATTGGGGGCTCCGTAAGGCAATCCGCTGGAAAACACGAAGTTAAGATGAACTCGCAACGGAGTAAAGAAAGGAATGTGATCTTGGAAGAAGATGTTGACAGCGAACCGCTGGTCAGTCGGACGCGGGATGAACCCCGGCTCCACGCGATTACCATTCTCATCAATATAATAGTCATCCAACAAATCTTCGGCTGTCTTCATCAAAGAGAGGGAAATCCAAGATTCCGTCCCGCGGATGAACTCGCCGCTCAATTTCACATCAAAACCCGTGGCATAACCTCTCGCATCATTCTCGCCTGAATAGATAATCTGCACATTATCAACACGATAAGAAATCAAATGCGTCAGATACTTATAATAGGCCTCCATACTGAGGCGGAATGGCCGGTTCCACATTTTGAAATCATAGTCCGTTGAGAGGGCCGCCTGAAGCGAGTGCTGCGACTTGATGTTTTCGTTAAGCGAACCGTCGGGGCGACGCATTTCTCTGTAAAATGGTGGTTGATAATAACTTCCCGCCTTAAAACGGAACACCCAGATGTGCTTCCAATGGGGCGTATAAGAGAGAATCAAGCGTGGAGAAAGGTTAAATTCCTTGTTAAAAGTCCAAAAATGTGCTCGCAAACCGCCGTTCAAAACCCACTCTTCCCTCTTATCAATCGTCCACGAGGTCTGCACGAAACTGGTCAGGCGGTAGGTGCTGATAAAGTTGTCGGAGGTGAAAAAACGGGTGAAGTTCAGTTCGCGCGACGGGTCATCCAGCGCGACTTCCTGGCCGGGCACGGTCGGCAGGCAGGGCAAAGTAAAGCCGCTGGAGTCTTTCAAATCCCACTCTCGGATATGGTCGTTGATCAACTCGTTCTGAAGTTTCACGCCCCACTCTAGTTTATTTCGCGGGATGTGGTGTTCTCCTTGAAAGTCAATGGAGGAAACCACAGCCGAGAGATTATTGCGGGCATGTTCGAGAAAAGTGCCATAGCCGCGCACGTTCGTCACATCGGCGATTTGGCTGTCATCACTACCCAAATCCGCCTCAATGTCGCTCAACCAATACTGGCTTTGCAAATCGTAGGTCTCCTTTTCACGCGCGAAATACGAGGCGACAATCATCTTGTAGGCGTTGCGCTCGCTGGGATGGAATTTCAGAGTGAGCCCGCCCAGGTAGTTCTCGTAGCTATCGACCTCCTGCCCGTCAAAATAAACGGTCAAACGATGCGAAGACTGGAGCGTACCGAAGTTCGTCTCGCGGTCTTCAGGGATGTATTTGTACTGATTTCTGGAAAAGTTACCCAACAGTTCCAAACTCCATTTTGGGGAGAGATCCCACGTGAGGAAAAGCTGTGCATCGAAGAAATTGGGCTTATAAGTACCCTTGGTCTCCATTGATTTCAGAAGGTAACTATTTGTTTTATAACGAATTCCGACCACATAAGTAAATTTATCCTTCACATTGCCCTCCGCATGGGCAGTGGCGCCGAGGAAACTTGCGGAGAAACCACCGCCAAAGCTCTTAGGCCTTTTGTACTGGACATCCAGAACGGAGGACATTTTATCGCCATATTTGGCTTCAAATCCACCTGCGGAGAACTTGACATTGTCGGTCAAATCCAGATTGACAAAACCGAGCCCCTCCTGCTGGGCGCTTCGCACCAAGAAAGGCCGGTAAATCTGGATGTCGTTGACAAAGATGAGGTTTTCGTCATAATTGCCGCCGCGGACATTGTACTGACTGCTCAATTCGTTGGTGGAAGAGGTACCCGGCATCGACTTGATGAGCGACTCAACACCACCAGTCGGGGAAGGCATCTTGAACGACAATTTCGGGTCGATTCGCGTGTAGGAATCGGCATACTGCTCTGTAATGGTCACTCCGTCCAACGCTTTAGTGGAAAGGATGCGGACATCGTAACTGACGTCCTCATTTTGCCCGATATTGAAGGGAATGATGGTATCGCTGAAGGTAACGTGCTGGAACATAACCTGCACGACACGGCCGGCCGGAACTGTCATTTTGAATTTGCCCTGGTCTGAAGTAAGTGTGGAGGAATTGTCATCCAGACAGGTAATTATCACATTCTCAATAGGTTGCCCTGATTCATTCCAGACAGTTCCTTTGAAGGTGGCCTGTTGGGCTGAAGCAAGGTGAAACGCGAAGATGAATATGATATATAGAAGGTGTTTCTTCAAGATTCCAAAGCATTAAAAACGCAGTTTATATTACGCAAAAATGGGTAACTTATTGTATGGCGGGCAGGAAAAAGCACCCAATCGGACAAAAAAAAACTGTCGCCCCGAAGAGCGACAGTCCTTTCATAAAATCCCAAACAAAAATTTTATAAAACCCCTTTTTTATCTGCTTCAATAATTGCATTCCAAACACCTTTCTTGTTCATATAGCGCATGCCTTTGGCTGACACTTTCAGAACAACCCAGTCATTCAATTCAGGAACGAAGAATTTCTTCGTATGCAAATTCGGTTTGAATTGTCTTTTGGTTTTGATATTGGAATGGGAAACGTTATTTCCCGTCATTGCTTTCTTTCCGGTAATTTGACAAACTCTTGACATCTCTCTAATTTTAATGGTTAATTATCCCTCAAAAGTGGACTGCAAAAATACGATTTTTTTTTAATGTTACAAGTGCTTTATCTTTTTTTTTCAAATAATTTTATAAAATGTTCAATATCAGAATGATAAGTAAGTTTTTGATTAGAAAAATCGCCATCAACCATTTTCACTTTGATGGTCG
>ONXT01000045.1 GCA_900321845.1 uncultured Bacteroidales bacterium
AAAGGTGGACAACAACTTTTCAAATCATCACGCCGGTTTTGTGAACCTCATCGGGAATCCGAATGTGGGGAAGAGCACGCTGATGAACCAGTTGGTGGGCGAGCAGCTGAGCATCACGACGGCAAAAGCGCAAACGACCCGCCATCGCATCAAGGGCATCGTGGACGGCGAAAATTTCCAGATCATCTACTCCGACCTGCCAGGCATCCTCACCCCCGCCTACAAAATGCAGGAGATGATGATGCGTTTCGTGACCGGCTCGCTCAAGGATGCCGATGTCATCCTCTACCTCGTGGAGTGCGGCGAAACCAAATACAACGAGGAAATCATTGCCAAACTTCAGCAGATTGAGACACCTATCATCCTGGTTCTGAACAAAATAGACAAAGTAAGTGCCGATGTGGTGGAAACGACCGCCCGTCTGTGGCAATCGCTGCTCCCCCAAGCGGAAATGGTGAAAATATCCGCCCTGGCCGGTGCCCATATCGATGTCTTATTGCAAAAAATCATCGAAAAACTGCCGCTTTGCCCTCCCTATTTCCCCAAAGACCAGCTCACCGACCGCCCCACACGCTTTTTCGTCTCCGAAATCATCCGCGAGAAAATCCTTCTCCAATACAAAAAGGAAGTGCCTTATAGCGTGGAAGTTGTCGTGGAAGAATTCAAGGAAAGCGACGACCTGATTCGCATTCGGGCCACGCTTTACGTGGAACGCGACACCCAAAAGGCCATCATCATCGGCAAGGGCGGACAGGCCATCAAACAACTCGGCATCAACGCCAGAACCGCACTGGAAGAGTTCCTGCAAAAACACGTATTCCTCGATCTCTCCGTCAAAGTGCTGAAAGACTGGCGAAATAACGACCTGATAATGAAGAAGTTCGGCTACGACCTGAAATAATGGTTCGCGAAGAGGACATCATGAATCATAATTAAACAAACTATTATGCAAATTATTGACGGCAAGAAGATTGCCATTGAAGTGAAACAAGAAATCGCAGCAAAGGTGCTGTCGATGAGCAAAGACCAGCAACGCGTTCCGCATTTGGCGGCGATCATCGTCGGAGAGGACGGGGCAGCCAAGACCTACGTTGAAAGCATCCAACGCTCTTGCAAAGAGGTGGGGTTCATCTCCTCCGTCTATAAATACCCGGAAGACATATCGGAGCGGGAGCTGCTGGAAGCCATTGATTTCCTGAACCATGACGACGAAATCGACGGCTACATCATCCAACTGCCGCTGCCGAAACACATCTCCATCGACAAGGTGACGGAACACGTGGACCCGAAGAAGGACATCGACTGCTTCCACCCTATCAACTACGGCAAGTTGCTGTTGGGCGAGGCCGATTTTCTGCCCGCCACCCCCTACGGCACCATCGAACTGATGCAGCGCGCCGGCATCGAAGTCGCCGGAAAACACTGCGTGGTTCTTGGCCGCAGCAACATTGTGGGCAAACCACTGGCCATGCTTCTGGCCGAGAAATCGGCAAAAGGCAACGCCACGGTCACCATCTGCCACAGCCACACCGAGAATCTGAAGGAGATCTGCGCCACCGCCGACATCCTATTGGTGGCCATCGGCAAAGCGGAGATGATTACCGCCGACTACGTAAAGAAGGGTGCGGTGGTGATTGACATCGGCATTCACCGCGTGCCGGACGCGGACGCACCAAAGGGCTATCGCATCTGCGGCGACGTGAAGTTCGACGAGGTGGCCTCCAAGTGCTCTGCCATCACGCCGGTGCCGGGCGGCGTAGGCTCCATGACCATGGCCTGCCTGCTGCTCAACACCCTCCACGCCCGATTGGCAAAACGGTAAGGTGTTCCGTGTATTTTTTAAATATTATCGCACCAGCAGTACATTGTAATAAATTTTTATTACTTTTGTGGCTTCAAAATCAATTATTTACAAAATTTATTAAAGATGAAAAAAATCGCAAAAATTTTAGCCATTGCAGTTGTCGCCATTCTATTGGCATCATGCAATTCCCCCGTAAAGGTGCTTGAAAAAGGCATCAAAGACGCGAAGGCAGCCACCACCATGGAAGAGTTGGAAAAAGTAAACGAACAGGTTGCTGAAAAAATGAAGAAATTTGACGAGGCTGAGCTCAAAAAAGACACCGCAGTTCAGAATCGTTCCTTTGAATATTCCTTTGTTTTATTACAGAAAAGCATGGAATTAGGCGGTTTAAATTTTGGGGATTTCTCGATAGAAGATGCCGAAGATGCAGCCGACAGGATGGAGGATGCGGTAGATGAATTTGATGACGCGATGGATGAATTTGATGACGCATTGGATGCCGACTAACGAAATCTCCCTCAAAAAAAACGGGCGGTTATCAATCGCCCGTTTTTTTTATGCTTGCACTTAAAGAGAATTCACTTTGTTTTTAAGGAAATCCATCAGTTTTTGCATGGCGCGCCCGCGATGGCTGATGGCGTTTTTGTCGGCTTCGCTCATTTCAGCGAAAGTCTGGTTGAAACCGAGCGGCCTGAAAATCGGGTCGTAGCCGAAACCGGCGGCTCCGCGCTCTTCGGTGATGATTTCGCCATCGACGCGGCCTTCAAAATAGTAGGTCTGATTGTCGAGAATCAGCGCGACGACGGTTTTAAAACAGGCATTGCGGTTTTCGATACCCTGCAGTTCGGACATCACCTTCCGGACATTGTCTTGAAAGCTGCAATTCTCGCCGGCATAGCGGGCGGAATAGACGCCGGGGCGGCCGTCCAACGCCTCGATTTCGAGTCCGGTGTCATCGGAGAAGCAGTTCACATTGTATTTTTTGTGGATATATTCCGCCTTTTGCAAGGCATTACCCATTAAAGAATCGGCTGTTTCAGGGATTTCCTCGAAACAGCCGAGTTCGTCAAGTCCTTTCACGACAAATGAAGCACCCGCAATTGCGACTGCTTCCTGTAATTTGTGACGATTATGCGTGGCAAAGACGAGTTCCATTGCCTGCAATAGTCAAGATTATGCGTTGGCGCCTTTGATTTCGATAGCCTGTTTATCCCTGTAGTAACCGCATTCAGGGCATACTCTGTGGGTAAGGATGGCTGCACCGCAGTGGCTGCAAGTGGTCAGTTGCGGAGCGGTGATGAAATCGTGAGCTCTTCTTTTGTCTCTTCTCATTGCTGAGTGTCTTCTTTTCGGATGTGGCATAACTATTTAACTTTTAAGATTAAACTATTTTTTGATATTTTTGAGGGCTTCCCAGCGCGGGTCTATTTCATCGGATTTTCCGCCTTCCTGCCGGGTAAGCTGCTTCAAAGTCTCCATAATCTTCGGGTTGCAGGTCGGTTGGCCGTTCTCGTCATCGGGATGTACGATGCGGCTGGGCAATGCGAGCATAATGGCTTCATAAACGAAATGGTACAAATCCAACTCGTACTCGTTCTCATTGACAATCCACAGGTTATCCTCCTCCTCAATCTCCTCAACCAACGGAACCAACTTTACAACCAAATTGTCGTTGAAATCCAAATCCACTTTGACGGGATCCAGGCAACGGTCGCAAGGAAGCATCACATAACCATGGAAATGGAAATCCAACAGGATCATTTTTTCAGAAACATCCATCTCAATCTGCAATTTCACCAATCCGTCATGCAAATCGGGGATGTCTGCAAGTTCAAAGAACGTCTTATCACAATCTATTGAAAATGAATGCTTTCCAAGTTCAACGCCAGCAATTCTCAGCTTAAATTCTTCAAGTTTCGGACTTGTTTTCACTTTCTACAAATTGGGCTGCAAATATACAGCTTTTTTTATGTGCTGTTTAATCTGTTGAAAAAAATTTTTTCACAGATGAATTATCAATTATCAACCATAGATTATCAATAAAAAATCGTATTTTTGCCGCGCAAAAAAAAGAATTGTTTCATTTAAATCCATAAGACTATGAAAAAATTATTCGCATTAGTTATTTTGGCTTGTGCTTTCTTCGCTGTAAATGCGCAAGAAGCTGGCAATCAGGACTTGAAAACCGATTCCCGTTTTTTAGACCCCTTCGAACAAGTCGTAATTGAAACCGATCAGGTCAACTTCAACTTGAACATCTCCTACGCGGTAACCGCGAAAGTGGACGTTCAGGCCGAATCCAATCTGATGCAGTTCATCACCACGGAAGTGAAAGGCAAAACACTGACCGTCGGTCTGGCAAAGAAAGCTAAAATCGCCCCTAACTTCCCCATTACCATCAACTTGGCGATGCCTGTTGTCACCAAAATCCAGTACAAAGGCAACGGCAACATCACCATGGACGGTGTTCCCGCTGAGAAAATGGAACTCGTGTTAAGCGGAAACGGCAGCTGCAAAATCAACAACTTGAAAGTCAATTCCTCCATGAAGCTCAAAGCCACCGACGGCTTCAAGATTGAGTTCGGCGAATCCCTCTGCAACAGCGCCGACATCACCATCGCCGACAACTCCGCCGCCAACTTCTCCCGACTGACCTCCCCGAAACTGAAAATCAACTACACCTCCGCCCAACCCTCCAAGTTCACCTCACTGAAGTGCGAGTCCTCCCTGTCACTCACTCACAACGGAGCCGGCAGCCTCGAATTCAGCGGCTTCGCAGGCCAAAGCATCAACGCAACCTTGAGCAATACCGGTAAAGTCTCTATGGCCGGCACCGCTTCCGACATCACCGTCAGCACCTCCAGCGCTGCCGTTTTCGACGCACTCAACCTCACCGCTGAAAAAGCCAAAGCAACCAACGGTGGCACCGGCGACATCTCCGTGGCCGTCTCTTCCAAACTCGACGCAACCATCTCCTCCAACGGCTCCATCATCTACAAAGGATTCCCGAAAATCTCCTTGGAAAACACTGCCAAAGGACAACTCGTGAACAAGAACTAACATTGATTACATTTCACAATCACGGTTGTACCATTTTCTGGACATCAATTAAATAATCCTTATCAGGGCGGTTTCGAAAAGCCGCCCTGCTTTTAATCAGTAATTATGGCTAATAAAACTGTTCCCATTCTGCTTTTGACGGGCTATCTCGGAAGCGGGAAGACCACCCTCGTCAATCACATCCTCTCCAACGAACGCGGCATCAAGTTCGCCGTCATTGTCAACGACATCGGCGAGGTGAACATCGACGCGAGCCTCATCCAAAAGGGCGGCGTGGTGGATACGAAGGACGACAGCCTCGTGCCCCTCCAGAACGGATGCATCTGCTGCACCCTCAAGATGGACTTGCTCAAGCAAATCGACGACATTCTCGCCACCGGCAAGTTCGACTACATCGTCATCGAGGCGAGCGGCATCTGCGAACCCGTCCCCATCGCCCAAACCATCACCACCCTTCAGGAACGCGGGCGCGAATACTTCGGCTACTATCCCTGCCGCCTCGACAGCATCGTCACCGTGGTGGACGCACTGCGCCTACAAAGCGAGTTCGACTGCGGCAACGAACTGATAGACAAAGAGGTGGATGAAGAAGACATCGAAAATCTGATCATCCAGCAGATTGAGTTCTGCAACCTCCTGCTGCTCAACAAGAAATCGGAAGTCGAACCGAAGGAGCTCGCCCGTATCAAGCAGATCATCCACACGCTCAACCCGGGTGCCAAAATCGTGGAGTGCGACTATGCCAACGTGAATTTGGAAGAGGTGGTCAACACCGGCGATTTCGACTTCGACCAAGTCTCTCTGTCAGCCGGCTGGGTGAAGGAGTTCGACCGCCAACGCACGGATGAAGAGGAGGCGGAAGCCCGAAGACATGGCCACTCCCATGATGAAGAGCATGAGCATGAGCACCATCACGAACATGAACATGAGCATGAACACGATGAGGAGCACGGACATCACCACCATCACGACCACCACCATCACGAGGGGGGCGAGGTGGAGGAATACGGCATCGGCACCTTCGTCTATTACCGTCGTCCTGCTTTCGATGTCATCAAGTTCAACGGATTTCTGGCTGAAAAATGGGAAAAGAACATCATCCGTGCCAAAGGAATCTGTTATTTCAAGCAGAATCCCGACATGTCGTACCTGTTTGAGCAAGCGGGCGTTCAGAAAAAGCTAACCGAAGCCGGCCAATGGTTCTGCACGGCCCCCGACGACGAATTGGCGGAAATCCTCGATCGCGAACCCTCCATCCTGAACGACTGGGACGATGAATACGGCGACAAAATGCAGAAAATCGTCTTCATCGGACAAAACATCGACAAAGAGAAACTGATTGCCCGGCTGGACGCCTGTCTTGCGGAGTGAAATCAATAAAAGTGCTCTTATTTGTGTGAAAAATGACAGTCATCTGAAGCGAAGACGACTGTCATTTTTCATCTTATAAAAATTTGACATAATTCATTTTTTATACACAAAAAAGTCGTATTTTTGCCTGCTTTAAATTATAGTATATAAATAACTATTGCTTTATGAAAAAATCAATCATTTTTGTAGTGTTGATCATGGCTTGTTTTGTGGGTTTCTCACAAGAGACTTCGAGTGTGAATTCGGGCAGAGCCTATGAGACGAGATACTCTCAGCCCCAACCCGGAGTTCATCAGCTGACGTTTGAATTCCACGATTACAGCATCAGCGAGGTGACACATGACGGGGTGACCTACAGCAAAATCGATTTCGCCTCCAGCACCACCACCCAGCAGAAAGGGTGGGCTGAACTGCCATACGTGAGTGCGGCCATCCAGCTGCCGGCCAACAAGAATGTGGACATGGAGGTTGAGATCAGTTGTACTCCTCTCCTCATCGCTTTATCGCACCCGATGCTACCCTCCCGCGGCGTCATCTACCGCAACCAAGATCCCAACGCCATCCCTTATGAGATCGCACCTGAATCGATAAACGAGGACGCCTACCCCGCCCAAATCGCCACCATGGAAGAGCCCTACATCGTTCGTGACGTGCGCGGCACCTCGGTGAGAGTATTCCCTTTCCGTTATATCAATGATGGCCAGGTCCAGATGCTCATCTATTATAGCAACATCACGGTTATTTTGCGCGAAAACAACCAGCCCGCCACCAACCCGCTGCTGCGCGAGAACCCGACACCGGTTCGCGAAGCCGTGGGCATGTACCAAAGCATGTTCCTCAACTATGAGCCTTCCCGCACCGCCCTCGCCACCGGCGAAATTGGCGACATGCTCGTGCTCACCCCTGCCACTTACGAAAGCGCCGTTGAACCCTACATCCAATGGAAAAAAGAGATGGGCTACAACGTGACCAAACAGGTGGTCAACTCCGGTGCCAACGTGGTTAACACCATCCAAACCGCCTACAACAACAACCCCAACCTGATGTACGTGCAACTCGTCGGCGACTGGGCCGACATCAAGTCGAACACCATCAGCAGCGACGGGGTGAACTGCCCGATTGACCCTGCCATGGGCTGCGTGTCGGGCAACGACAACTACCCCGACATCGCCATCGGCCGTTTCTCCTGCGCCAGTGCCACTCATGTGACTACCCAGGTGAACAAGGCCATCAACTATGAAAAGAATCCGAACATGGATGCCGGCTGGCGCGAAACCTTCATCGGCATCGGTTCCGCCGAAGGTAGCGGCTCCGGCGACGACGGCGAAATTGACTACACACACATTCAACGTATCTACTCCGAGCGTTTGGCGAATTTCACCTACCAAACGCACCAGCAGAACTACGGTAACAGCGCCAGCGCCAGCACTTTGGCCGGACACGTCAATCAAGGCGCCTCCACGATTGCCTATTGCGGCCACGGCGATGTGACGGAGTTCGTCACCACCGGCTATAACAACAACAACGTGAACGCCGCCACCAACGGCGACAAACTGCCATTCATCGTTTCCGTCGCCTGCGTCAACGGCGCCTTCCATAACTCCTCCGACTGCTTCGCCGAAGCATGGCTTCGCAAACAGAATGGCGGTGCTGTCGTAACCTTGATGTCCACCATCAACCAGCCCTGGACTCCCCCGCAAAGAGGTCAGGACTACTTCTACGACATCCTCATCGGTGGTTTCGACTACAGCCAGTACTCCGGCCAGGACGGACTGAGCACCAACGAACAGCGCACCCACTGGGGAGCCATTGTGGTGAACGCATTCAATCTCGCCCTGCAGGAGAGCAGCACCTCCAGTGATTTGGAGACTTTCAAGACATGGACCACCTTCGGCGATGCCTCCTTGCAACTGCGCACCAAGCGTCCTGACGCCATCACAGTTTCCAACGAAGCCATGATGGTCGGCATCCCGTTCACAACCATTGTCACCCAAAACGGCGAACCCGTGGCCGATGCATTGGTCTGCATCTCCCAAAACGATGTTTACTACCATGCCTACACGGATGCCAACGGTAGCGTAACCATCCCGCACGACTTCAATGTGGGCGAGGTACTGCTTGTCGTAACTGCATTCAATACAACCACTATCTACCAAAATATCAACTGTATGGCCGGCAATGTGCCCTACCTCACTTTCGTGAGCCGCACTCCTGATATGGTCGTCCACGGCACCCCGCAATACCTCTCGATGACCATGAGCAATGTCGGTTCGGTAGCCACTACCACAAACACAACCGTGACCATCTCCTGCGACAATCCGGAGCTGACCATCAACGACGGCACCGACTACCTCGCCCCGATGGCAGCCAACGGAGGCACCGCCACCATCAGCAACGGCTTCATGGTGACACCTTCCAATAATATTGTGACGGGCGACGTGTTCACCATCAACTACACCGCCACTTGCGGTAGCGACACGTGGACCGGCAGCTTCACCCTCACTGGCATCGGCAGTGACTGCGACGCCCCCACCGGACTGACCACTCAAGCCGAGGGCAACAGCGTAACCCTCACTTGGAACGACAATTCCACCCTTGAGAACATCACTATCACAGATGATGTGGAAAGCCACACCTACGGCACCATCAATTCGCCCGGCACCGTGGGTTGGACTTATATTGACGGCGACGGTGCCAATACTGGCAGCTTCCAATCCCTCACCTTCACCAATGAAGGCAGCCCGATGGCCTACATCGTATTCGATGACACCCAGATTTCCGGCAGCGCAATCGTATCAGCCCATTCCGGAGAAAAGTACTTTGCCTGCCCCTACGCAAGAGGCAGCGGCTACTATTCCGCCGGTGTGAACGACGACTGGATTGTCAGTCCAGAACTTAACTTCACTAGCGAAGCAACCTTCTCGTTCTACGCGCGCTCCTACTCCTCCAGCTATGCCAACGAGCAGTTCTACGTGGCTTACTCGATGACCGGCAACGCGGCATCCGATTTTAGCAACATCAACTCCAGCCCCGTTACCACCACCGCCAACTGGACGGAATACACCTACACGATTCCAGCCAATGCAAAATACGTGGCCATCCACTGCGTTTCCAACGACCAATACATCTTCTGCGTGGACGACATCACCATCACCGGCGAGGCATACGACGGCCGCCTGTACAACATCTATCGTAACGGTGAACTGATTGCTTCCGGCGTTTCCGGCGGCACCTATACCGATGACGATTTGGAAGATGGCAGCTACTGCTACACCATCACCACCAGCTGCATCAACGACTTGGAATCCGCACCTTCCAACAGCAGCTGCATCACCATCGGCTCACCCATCGTACAGGGCTGCGACTCCCCCACCAACCTGGCCGCTACGACCGTCTCCTCCCAAGTCATCCTCACCTGGGATCTCGTTCCTTCCGCTATTGCTTACAGAATCTACCGCGACAATCAAGCCATCGTTACCACAGCTGAGAACTATTTCGTTGATTATTCCGCTGAATCGGGACGCATGTACGCTTACACCGTTCAAAGCATCTGCGTGGGCGAGGAATCCGCACAATCCAACCCGGCTTACGGCACCGTCGGCATTAGCCAATATGCTGCCAGCGACGTGAAGGTTTATCCGAATCCGACCAATGGCAAAGTCTTCATCGAAGGACAGAACATCCAGAAAATCGAAGTGATTGACATGTCCGGCCGCGTGATTCGTGCCACGGAAAACAATTCCGCCAACGACCGCATTGAAATGGATTTGTCGGGCTTCGCATCCGGAATGTACCTGTTCAGAATTGTGGAAAACGACAATGTGATGATGTTGAAGGTGAGCAAGAATTAGTGGATGGCGAACTGTGAACAGGACTTCACAGAAAACGCAAAACCGTATTTGACATTTGCGAAAAAAAGTGTAATTTAGCAAAGTTTTTAAGCAGAATAGAAATTATTGATAATCAACTTATTATAAAACTAAAATTAAAAAATTATGGCATTTCAAGGAACTTTGGTAATTGATACCGAAAAATGTAAGGGATGCGGGGTCTGCATTCAAGGCTGCCCCAACAAAGTCATCGCTTTATCAAAAAAGGTAAACCACAAAGGTTACAACTATTTGGAAATGGTAAATGAGAGTGCGTGCATCGGCTGTGCCAACTGCGCAGTGGTTTGTCCGGATGGCGTAATCGAAGTTTATCGCGCAAAAATCTAATTCCAATGAACAAAGCTCAGCGACCAGAAACCAGATTGCTGAAGCGTTCATCCATTCATTTTAATACAATAAACTATTAAACAAATAACTAAATTATGGCAAAAGAACTTAAATTAATGAAGGGTAACGAGGCCATTGCTGAGAGTGCCATTCGCCACGGTGTGGACGGCTATTTCGGCTACCCTATTACCCCCCAGTCGGAAGTTCTGGAGCACCTTGCTCTTGAAAACCCGATTAAGACGACCGGTATGGTTGTATTGCAAGCCGAAAGCGAAACTGCTTCCATCAACATGGTTTATGCAGGTGCCTCTTGCGGCAAGAAAGTCATGACTTCTTCTTCATCCCCTGGTATCAGTTTGATGCAGGAAGGTCTTTCCTACATGGCCGGCGCCGAGCTGCCCGCAGTTGTTGTGAACGTTGTTCGTGGAGGCCCAGGCCTTGGCACCATCCAACCTTCCCAAGCCGACTACTTCCAGAGCACGAAGGGCGGCGGTCATGGCGACTATCGTCTGATCACCCTCGCACCGGCTTCTGTACAGGAAATGTATGATTTCGTAGGTCTCGCCTTCGAATTGGCATTCAAATACAGAAACCCCGCCCTCATCCTCTCCGACGGTATGATTGGCCAGGTAATGGAAAAGGTCGTTATTGACGATTACCAGCCCCGCTGGACCGACGAATACATCGCTGAACATTTCCCGTGGGCAACCGTTGGCAAACCGGCCACCAGAAAGCACAACTTCATCACCTCTTTGGAACTGGATTCCGCCGTTCAAGAGCAGAACAACATCCGC
>ONXT01000021.1 GCA_900321845.1 uncultured Bacteroidales bacterium
GAATGGCAATTGCGTTGGCTATCAGTATCATAACAACATATTCCTTTAGATTGCGGCGGATTTCGCTCTCCATCGTTCCGCCAAACACCTTGCGGATGGCGATGGTCTTCTCTCGCTCGGAGGCGAAGTGGGTGCTTATGGCCACGAGGCCGAGCAACGACAGCAGCACCGAGATGCCCATAATGAGTTCGATGAGGCGCATCTGACGCTTTGTCTCGTCATATTTCTTGGCGATGACATTCTTCACGAAATCGCAGTGGTATGGCTCCATATAGGTGCCAAGCACCTCCTTGCAATGCTTCTCATACACTGCCTCGATAGCACGTTTGGCCTCGTCGTGGTCGCCCACGATGTCCAACAGGTAATGAACCGGTTTCTCGCCAAATCCTTTTATTAAACCACTGCCAAAGACAATCGAGTAGTCCTCATCGGTGGCGTGGAGCGCGTCAAGCATGTTGAAATCCTTGATGACGCCGCAGATGTCGCTGACTCCTTTATCATTTGCCCAAGACATAATCGTGTCGTAGTTGATGTCCCCATAGGGCAATCCCATCAACCCTGCCACGGTACTTTCCGTCATCCAACCACTACCCTCTTCTGGCTCATGGAACTTTTCAACCACCTGAAAACCAAGCATTCTGAATGCCGCTGTGTCGCAGGTAAAGTAATTGACATAGGTCGTCGCCTCCGTCTCGCCCAATCTGGACATGAGCATCCTCATATTGGATATGGTTGGTATATTGTTGGTCTTGGACAATTCCTTCACGCAAGGCAAGGCGCGAAGGTCGTCGGCAAAGGCTTCTCTTTGAGGTGAAACTTCCAACTTGGAACTGATGAAAAACAGGTTGTCCGTCTGCAATCCAATGGGTCGCTCCACCATGTGGCGCATCTGTAACTCCATTGTCAACACCAAGGCAATCAGCACAATGGGAATGATATTTTGGAACACGATGAAGAAACGAGACAACCCTTTGCGAGTGCGGAAACGGAAGGTGCCTTTCACCACGTCGATGGGCTTGACCTGCGAAACGATGAGGGCAGGCATGATGCCGGCCAGCAATGCCACCACGACCACAATCAGCAGATAAGCAATGAGATAGCCCGCCGTGAACGGAATCCGTACTGCCACATCGGCATTCAGCAAATCATTGACCGTAGGCACCAAAGCGTAGGCTATCAGCAAGCCGACCGCAAAGCAACACAAGGTGAAAACGAATGCCTCACCGAGGAACTTCCAAATGATGTCGGACTTTTGCGCCCCGAGCAGTCGCCGCGAGGCCATCTCCTTGGCGCGTTTCCCCACAAGGGCCACATTCAGGTTAATATAATTGATAAGTGCCGAAATCAGTAGCAACAGCCCGATGATGACCACCGTGCGCAGCATGGAGCGGTCGCCTTGTAACAAGTTGATTTTGATACCGCTGAAAAAGAGTTCATCCATTCGGAACATCAAAGCGCCAACGCCTTCATCGTAAAAAACCGTATAGCGTTCTCCATAAGCCTCCTTGCAAAGGTCGGTGATTTTTTCGTTCAACAGTGCACGGTCGGCATTTGGGCTGACTTTTAGGAAAGTATGGATGGAATTTGTGTATAAAAACGGGTTTTGCTTGAACATTTTCATGGGCTTGCAAGTCGCAATGTTGCCAATGACATCAGCCTCATACAGCAGCGAACTGCCCAAGTCGGAAATAATACCCACCACATTCAACGTGTCTTTGCCTGCAATTATTTGTCTTCCAAGGATTTCGCCTTCCATTTTCGAGGCTACCTTCTCCGAAATGAAGGCGACATTGGCTTCGATAAAGTCGTCGGCATGCCCTTCCTTGAACTGCACGGGGAAGAAGTCGAAAAACTCACGGTCGCAGTACAGGTAATTGCTGACGAAGGACTCGTCGCCAACCTTGAGGATTTGGTTGTTGTTGTAGTAGAAATGCGTCACGCTTTCCACTTCGGGCAGTTTGTCGCCGAGGAGGTCTTTCATGCCGTAGCCGTTGGACACATTGGAACCACTACTGGTGCCCACGGCATAAATCCGCTCACGGTCGGGGTTCTCGCGGGTGACGGCGTATTGCTGCACCACGTAGCAGAAACTGATGATGACAAAGGCGAGCGCAACGCTCAAGCCC
>ONXT01000076.1 GCA_900321845.1 uncultured Bacteroidales bacterium
GCCAGATGACATGGTTCAAGCGCGACGGAAGCTATACTCAAATAGAAGCTGGCAGGTAGATGGGCGGTCACTTTTTCGGCTTGCTGTCGCCACTGCCCACAACCACTTCGCCATCCCAGCCCTTGATGCCCTTGTCGAGCTCATAAACGGTGAAACCCTTCTCCGAAAGCACGACGGCGGCCCGCTTGCTGCGCTTGCCGCTCCGACAATACACGGCGACCGGTTTTTTCTTGTTCAGCTTTTCCTCGGCGATATTAACAAAACTTTTGTTGTTGATGTCGATATTGATGGCACGGCGGATATGTCCCTCTTCGTATTCGCTTTTAGAGCGGACATCCACCAGCTGCACCTTCTTCTTGGAAATCGCCTTCGCAAAAGCAGCATTGTCCATAGAGGTATAAGCCTGATTTTGAGCGCATCCGGCAAATAATAATGCGACAACGAGAATGATGAACGAAACAATTCTTTTCATAATGGTGAATTTAGTATTATAAAAACGCATTTATAACTGAAAACAGACGGAATTATTATAATTGTGAACTGAAATCAGTGATGAGTGACTGTGTCCACGCGACTAAAGCGGCAATCCGATGACCACGACCGCTGCGACGAGTATAAACAAGACGACCTCCTTCATGAAAGAGATACGCTTGTCGGAGATGAGGGCCGTGAAATAAAATGAGAGCGGCACAAAAAGGTAGCCCATCGTGTAGGGGAAGGGGATATTGGAGAGAAGCATCATCACAACCAAAGTAAGAAAAAGGAAATTGAGGGTGATATAGCGTTGACGGATGATGACCAACTTGTTGTCGAACAGCATTTTGAGGCGGACAAGCACAAACGGGACAAGCAAGATGAATACGGCCAGCGCAGCGATTTTCCACAGAGAGAACGACAGAATCTTCAGCAATGGGAAATTCAGGTGGAACTGTTGGAAAGAGGCGGCATAAGCGGCCACATCGCCCACAAAGAAGTGATAGGAGAACATATAGATGTAAGGGACCAGGAAGCCGAGAAGGGTGACGATCATATCTTTCAATTTGCTGAAACGGTTGATTGCCAGCGCGATGATGACGTAAAACAGGAGAAGGACAGCCGTGAAATCAAAGAACGAGGCCACACCGATGAGTCCGCCGGAGAGGAGAACCTGCGTTTTAACCCGCTCATTCTGGTAGTCTTTGTTCAGATTCACAAGGCACAATATGATGAGATTGGTGATGAAAACGGGAGTCAGTGGCAGGGAATAGCAGCCCACAACCATAAAACCGACGAACCAGATAATGGGAAAAAAGCTTTTCTGCTCCAGCATATTGCTTTTATTAAAGAAATTAATGAGCAGAAATCCCTCCGAAATCACGGCGAGCAGGATGAGGGCACGATAGAGCGACTGCCACTGCACGATGGAGCCGGAGAGCCACTCAGCACAAGGCAAAAAAGCATCGTAATGCGTGAAAATCAATGGGGTAGAAAACAGACGCACACAGAAATATGCCATCGCCGCGGCAATGACAACAACCTGAAGCCATCTATGTTTTTGCAGAAAATAGAACATCGCTCAAAATCGGCGGCAAACATACATTAATTTTTTTTATAAAATCACTTAAAACGCATTTTGGCAAATAGTTTTTTTAGTATTTTTGCCGACAAATATTTCGAGTGCGTTCACTCGTCTATCAATAAAAAATTTTTAAACGAAAAACATGAAAAGCAGAACTATTTTGACCATTTTCTTGAGCTTAGTTGTCTTGTTGCTTGTCTTTTTAAATGCCAAGGCAATCCTCCGCCCAAAAAAATTCGAAGATGTTTACACTCAACGTAAAGAATTGAATTCCAATAGATTGACTACCATCGTCGAACTACAAAAGCTTTACAAGAAAGCCAATGGACAATATTGCGACAACATCGACAGCCTCGCCGAGTTCTACGAAAACGGCTACATCGTCATCAAGAACATCACCATCAAGGAAGGCTTGGCTGACACACTGCTGAAAAAAGTGCAAAACATGTCCATGGAAGAACGTGAAAAAGGTGGCTACAACGTTATTCACGAACAAAAAATCCCCATCAAGAACCAAATGAACGACATCCTCGCCAACCTGAACGAGAAACGCGAGCCGGATGATAAAATCGTGATGGAAAACTTCCAGTACATCCCTTTCAACGGACAAGAAAAATACCAAATCGTGACCTGCGCGGCCGACCAAGCCGATTCTGCTAAAATACAGAAGTTTGCAGTTTACATTCCCAAAGAGGTCCTTCTGAACAATTTCGAAGAATCCGTATTCCCCGCCAACCAGAACTTCCTCTCAAAAGGCTGGAGCAAACTGTTGTACAACAATTTATCTTCCGATATCCGCGAAAGCAGAAAATGTACCGGCCTCCAACTGGGCGATACCGCCTCCACTTCGTTAGACATCAAGGACTATGGAACTAAAGCTGAATAACTTCCCCCCTTACGCTATTCACCTTTGTTCCACGGGCTTTACCCTCATCAAAAAAAGCCAGTCCTCGGACAATCATATTTGCGAAAACTATAAAAGTGCCTCACTCTCTTCATTGGACAGGGAGTGTGGCATTTTCTTTGGCGAAGCCACGGACAATGAGGAAATCCATATCCTGACCAATGCAACGCCCCCCGTGCTCGTGCCCAAAGAAATTTTCCAGAAACCCGCCAGCCAGTACCTTTCCCTCCAGTACGACCTCGCCGACAACGAAACCATCTTTGAAGATACCATCGCCGACTACATCGCCATCTACCCCTTCTCCATTTCCAAACTGACTCAGATTCAAAGAACCATCCAGCACCCCGTATTTCATCATACCGCTGCATTTTTATACACGGAATTAACCTCATTCCAGACCGAATGCCAGCACAAAATGCTGCTTTGGCTGGACAACGATACAGCCGATTTCGTTTTTCTTTACGAAAACCAGCTCCGGTTAATCAACAGGTTCCTATTCACCACCCAGGACGACATCCTTTATTATGTGCTGAATATCCTGCTGCAACATCGGATCCACACGAAAAACTGCGCCGTTTTATTGGCTGGGGAGATTGAAAACAAGGAAAAGACCTTGGGATTCCTCAAGAAATACCTTCCTCATGCACAAGACGCGGCAAGCGCTCTCAATTCACAAATCACTAATCACGGTTCACTATAATGCGTATTATTGCTGGAAAAAACAAAGGTCGGAAAATCGTGGCACCGGCCAACCTACCCGTGCGCCCCACCACCGACTTGGGCAAAGAGAGCCTGTTCAACATACTGAACAACTACTTCTTCTTCGATGCGGTCACCGTAATCGACCTGTTTGCCGGCACCGGCAATGTGAGTCTGGAATTTGCCTCCCGCGAGGCGGTTTCCGTCACCTCCGTGGATGCCTACCAGCCCTGCGTCGATTTCATCAAGAAGATGGCCTCCCTACTGAAATACGACAACATGACCGTCGTCAAAGCGGACGCGTTCCAATTCCTGGCGCATCAACGGCAACCCGTTGACATCATCTTCGCCGACCCACCCTACGACATGGAGGGCATCGAGAAGATACCCGAAGTCGTCTTTGAACGCAATCTGCTCAAACCCGATGGATGGCTCATCCTCGAACACGACAAGACCCACGACTTCTCACAGCATCCGCAGTTCTTCCAACATCGGAAATACGGCAAACTGAATTTCACCTTTCTCGTGAATATGACTGAAGACGAAAACCCGAGCGAAGAATCATGATTCCATCCTTTTTGAAAGAGGGCGACACCATCGCCATTGCCGCACCCGCCCGCAAAGTAACGGAGCCGGAAATTGCTTCTGCCGTCAAATTCCTTGAGGAGCAGGGATTCAACGTCGTTTTGGGCGAAAACCTGTTCGCCGAAGACAACCGGTTCGCTGGCACCGACGAAGAGCGCGCCGCCGACCTCCAACAATTTTTCAATGACGACAACATCCGCGCAATCATTTGTGCCAGAGGCGGTTACGGAAGCGTCCGCATCATCGACAGACTGGACTTCACCCATTTTCTCCAGAATCCGAAATGGATTTGCGGCTTCAGCGATGTAACCGTTTTCCACTCGCATCTCAGCCGATTCGGTTGCGCCTCCATTCACAGCACCATGGCAAAATTGATTCACGAGGATGGATTGGAGAATATGAACAACCGCACGCTGCTACAGGCGCTGAAAGGACAATTGCTGGCCTACAGCTTCCCTCCGCACATATCCAACCGCACCGGATCCGCCCAAGGAGAAATCGTGGGAGGCAACCTCTCGCTGATTTACGCGATGCTCGCCTCCCCCTCGGAGATGGCTACCGACGGCAAAATCCTCTTCATCGAGGAGGTCGGTGAATACCTGTACCATATTGAAAGAATGATGATTTCGCTGAAGCGCGCGGGCAAGCTGGCCCATCTCGCAGGCTTGATCGTGGGCGACATCTCCGTGAAGGAGGAACCCGACGACATCCCATTCGGGCGCACGGCGGAACAAATCATCGCTGACTGCGTGGCGGAATACGACTACCCGCTCTGCTTCAACTTCCCCGCCGGACATGGGGAGAACAACGTCGCCCTCCGATTCGGAACGCCCGCCGAACTGACCGTCGCCGAATTCGGAAGCACACTTCTTATTAGGTAGAAGGCAGATTAAAATACAGTGAATCAACAATTTACAATCGATTCTGCGAAAACGCCGATATTTTCAAGGAAAACGTTTTTGAAAAGCGAGAGAATCCATCTCCAATCAAAAAAATAGTTGTACTTTTGCGCCGCGAAACAGTAGAGGGATTTCTAATGATTGCAACTACTATAAAAAATGCTAAACCATTGAATCCCTTGCATTTCGTTCAACTAATTTATTAACCTCAAATATTTTTATTATGAGCTATCTATTCACATCTGAATCAGTATCTGAAGGGCATCCGGACAAAGTCTGCGACCAAATTTCAGACGCTTTGTTGGATTCGTTTCTCGCCAGAGACCCCGAATCAAAAGTGGCTTGCGAAACATTAGTTACCACCGGACTTGTAGTTTGCGCCGGCGAAGTGAACACGAGCGGTTACGTCTCCATCGATGATGTCGCAAGGAAAACCATTCAAAACATCGGTTACGACAAGAGCGACTATCAGTTCGACTACAAATCGTGCGCCGTCATGTCAACCATCCATCAGCAGTCGAGCGACATCCGCCAAGGTGTTGACAAAGCGGACGAAAAAACGCAAGGCGCAGGCGACCAGGGAATCATGTTCGGTTATGCCTGCAACGAAATGGGCAAATTCTACATGCCCATCACCATTGACCTTGCCCATTGCATACTACAAGAGCTTTCCCAAATCCGTCGCGAGGGCAAACTGATGCCCTATCTGCGTCCCGATTCCAAATCGCAGGTCACCCTGCGCTATGCCGATGACGGAACCCCCGAAGCCATCGACACCATCGTCGTTTCCACGCAACATGACGAGCCGCAAGGTGGAATGAGCGATGACGATATGCTGGCTCAAATCAGAAGGGATGTGCGCGACATCCTCCTTCCTCGCGTCATCAAAACCCTTCCCTCCAAGATTCAACGTCTGTTCGACAAATTCGATTACAACACGAAGTTATTCGTCAATCCCACTGGCAAGTTCGTCATCGGAGGTCCCCACGGCGACAGTGGCGTCACGGGGCGTAAAATCATCGTTGACACCTATGGCGGACATGGTGCACACGGCGGCGGTGCCTTCTCCGGAAAAGACCCGTCGAAAGTTGACCGTTCAGCCGCCTACGCTGCCCGCTATGTCGCCAAAAACATGGTGGCCGCCGGCATCTGCGACAAAGTCCTCATCCAACTCGCCTACGCTATCGGCGTGGCCAAACCCGTCGGCATTTTCGTCAACACCTACGGCACTGCCAAAGTGAAGATGAGCGATGGAGAAATCGCCAAAATCATCGAGGCAAACATCGACCTCACCCCCTACGGCATCATCAACCGCTTCAAACTGAAAAACCCCATCTACGAAGCCACTGCCACCTACGGACACTTCGGCCGCGACTCCTACGAACAAGAGGTGGAGGTGTTTTACGAAGACAAGGATACTGTCAAAAGAGACGGAAGAATCTTCAAAACCGTCACCTTCTTCGGTTGGGAAAAACTGGATTTGGTGGACAATATGAAGAGATGGTTCAAAATCAGCGATTAGCGATTAGCTATCAGCTATAATATTGAGTCGGTTTTACTGCCATAGGCGAGGTCGCCGGCATCGCCCAAACCGGGAACGATGTACGATTGGGCTGTCAGTTCGTCGTCAACCGCGCCAAGCCAGATAGTGCAGTTGGTATCCGGAAGGTTATCTTGCAGATATTGAACACCTTGCGTGCTTGCGATGGCGGAAACCACGTGCAGATACTTCGGGGCGCCCATCGCCATAATCTCATTATAGGTGCAAATCATCGACTGTCCGGTGGCCAGCATCGGGTCGCAGATGATGAGGATGCGGTTTTCCATCTCAGGAGACGACATATAATCGATTTGAATGTCGAAAGTGCCGTCAACGTAATGCTTGCGGAAAGCGGAGATGAAAGCGTTGGCGGCATGGTCGAAGATGTCGAGCATCCCTTGATGCATCGGCAGTCCGGCACGCAAAATGGTGGCGAGAATCGGTTGCTCCTCCATCAGATACATCGTCTTGGTTCCCAAGGGAGTGGTCACTTCAACCGGCTTATACTGAAACGTTTTGCTGATTTCGTAAGCGAAAATCTGCCCCAGACGCTCCAAGTTGCGGCGAAAACGCATACGGTCTCCTTGAACATCCACGTTGCGCAATTCTGAAATGTACTGATTGAAAATGCTGTTTTCCAGTCCAAGATTTCTTACTGATTTCATGATTTGTAGTTTTATTGATTTATTGATTCATTGATTCGTTCATTGCTGATGGGAGATACGGCATTCTGCGTATCCCCCCCTTTCATCCTCTTATAGATCCGAATAAGGGGTTTCAACATTCCATTTCTTGTATAATTGAGTGCGGGGCAGGTGTATTTTTCGGAGCCGAATTGATGGTAAAAGCGCGCTACATTCGGATTGGAGGAGCCATTGAAATCGAGCACGAGGGGTTGATGCGCGTGCTGACGGATGTACTCATCGAGGATGAAAAACATTGCTTTGAAGTGCGCGAGCTCCTCATTACGGCCGGAAGCCCAGAACCATGTGCGTTGCGCATCTTTCAGGAAGCAGGCACCGGCGATGAGCTGCCCGTCGGGTGTGCGGGCGCCCCACGTGTCAAGCTGACCGCGCTGACGCGCCAATTCCGCCATTTCAAGGAAACAGCCATAGTCGGCATCGGCCATCCTGACAGCTTTGTCCTGACCGCGGCTACTGGTGCGAAAGAGGGAAATCACATCCAAAACGGGGATTTCCGTGTCGAGGAGCAGTCCCTGCGAGCGCGCCGATTTCACATTCCGTTTGGCATTGGTGGCATAATGGCCGAAAATATCCTCGTAGGGCGCATTCAAATCCAAGCGGTGGGAAATCAGCACACTGGCTTTCGATGAGATTAAATCAGAAGGATTGGCTTCGTTGAGATGGAGGTCCACCTGTTGGAAGCGGCTGGGAATGGCAGAGACAAACTCCGCCACTTTCGCCGACGTGATGGGTTGCGTGGAAAAAATGCCGAGACGGGAAATGTAAAATGGCGAATAGATGTAGGAAACCTTCCATTTATTGCGACAAGGAAGCGGCATCACCGACAGGTAATCGTCCTCAATCAATGCGCTCCACGTAGGGTTGGCAATGGAAAGAAGGTCAAAATCAGCAAAAAAAGTAGGGAGAGAAGAACTCGCTATGCAACGGTTCCATTTCGCTTTGTCAATGTCATTATGTTTGTAGAAATTAATCACTTACATTTACATTTTTTTGAAAGAGATCTTGTAACAATTCCTTTCAAATCTCATAAAGCGAGGGCAAAAATACACATATTTTGCAGTATTGGTGCGCCACAGGGACTTTTTTTTTATTTTTTTTCATTACGGTTTGTTTGTAAAGAAAAAAGTAGTATTTTTGCAGCCTAAATTTTGAAGGATAAAAAACAAAAGAAAAGTTAGAAAGAAATGGCAAATCATAAGTCATCAATCAAGAGAATCAGAGCTAATAACAGCAAGAGATTAGCAAACCGCTATTATGCAAAAACGATGCGTAACGCGTTACGCGATTTAAGAATGGTAACCGACAAAGCCACCGCTCAACAGCAACTTCCTAAAGTTGAATCCATTATCGACAGACTGGCAAAGAAAGGCATCATCCACAAAAACAAGGCAGCAAATTTAAAATCAGGGTTGATGAAGAAAATCAACAACCTGTAATTTTGTTTTCATAATGACTGAAGAAACCCTGATTCCATTGGAATCGGGGTTTCTTTTTTTGCCCTTAACCATGTAGGTCGGACTATCTCAGAACCACTTTCTTCACCACTTCCCCACTTTTCACCACATAAACTGCGGGTTTTAAAGCGACTTCGCACCAGAGCGCATTCTTTTGGCTGAAAACCGTGCGTCCAGTCATATCATAAACAACAACATCGGCAGGGTGCAGATTTTCAACGAAAATCCTACTGTTAGCGCTGTTAATTCTGCAGTTTTCGCTGCTATTTTCACCCATTTCATAAGTGGAAACCCCGGTCGTATCCGCAGGAGCGGTGTAAAGATTGATGGCAATCAGAACCGGATCGTGGTCGGAATAGCGGTAGATGGTGGTGTCGCCAGATGGGAAATAGACCGCGTAGGGCTCATCCGCGTTCAAGTGGTAAGGCGCAGCGCCCGTTATCTGCACAGCCAGCGACGGCGACGCGAAAACGTGGTCCAGATATTCTACTTCATTGTTGAATACGTAACTATATTCATTGGGGGAATAGACACTTAGCTGATTTTCATAGCCGTTCTCCGACAGATAGCGAATAGGCTCCGCCATCGTGGAACAGTTCAAATCACCCACAATCAGAATATCGGAATCCTGATAATAGTTCTCTGCTAATTTATCTTCCAAGAACTCAACCAACTGCTCCACATTCTGCATCCGGATTTCATTCGTGGTGGTGTCGTCCAATCCTTCCTGCGCCTTGAAGTGGTTCATACTCAGCACAAAACGCTCGCCGGTAGAGATCTCCTCAAAAGCCTGCACATACTCTCGCTTGCTGTAAACCCAGTTGTTCCCATACGGATGCCCCAACCCCAAAACAGGTGTTACCCTGTCAGTTCGGTAGATGAAGCCAACCTTCGTATAGGAATTCACCTCCGTATCATTGTCTTGCACGTAGGTGTAGCGCCCAAAATCGGTAAGTTCGTTCAGCCCGTCCACGATGTCGGCGAGGGCACGGTTCCCATTTTGGATTTCCGTAACCGCGTAGATGTCAGCACCGATGTGAGCAAAGGCCTTCGTCAGTTTCGTGTGCTGTACTAAAAAGTCGGAATCGCTTTCGGCCGCGCTGAAAGTGCCTTCCCAGTCGGGACAATAGTACTCGAGATTGGCGGCGCAGACCAACAGGCGTCCGTCGCCCAGCTCCGGCAACTGCGTCGGCCTTTCATTGTTGCCGAAGACCTGACTTCCGTTAACCACAATCATCCGCTCCCCTACTATCGTTGCTTCCAAGTTCTCAAGGGTAGCGCCCGTTCGGATGCTATCGCCCCACACGCCGTTGAAGGTGGCAGTCAAGATGGCGTTGTCGCATTTCGTGCGCAGCGAATCAAACAGCGCAGTGCCCTCGATGGCCATCTCTTGCGGCTGACGCAAACGCTCGTAAGAGAGGTAAAAAGTGTTGCCGTAGCGACCACAAACATGCAGCGTCTGTCCGAAAGTGACTGTCCGATTGACATAGTTGGTCAAAGGCTCTCCGTTGAAAACAATCGTGCTGGAAGAGCTGTTGGTGCAGGAGGCGAGGAAGTTGAAATTCTTGACCTCCCAGGCCGGAAAGTCCACGCTATCAGTCACATAGCGGAAGGCAATCGTAACCGAATTCTCCCCCAGATAGTTGGAGGGCACGTCGATGTTTTGGCTTTGCCACGTCCAGTTGCTGCTGCCCCAGTTCGGAATAGTCAGCTGTTCCCAAGTGGCGGTTGCGGGATTTCCAGCATAATCAGCGGAAACGAGCACCTGACAATGCTCCGGCCAGTTGGCGGGGGAAGAGCCGTAAGCGTTGGCCTGCGTGAAACTGAACGACGCGCTGACCATCTCCGACAGGTCAAAAGAGGGGGAAATCAGCCAGTCGTCGTCACCGGTTTCGCAGTTGTAACTATTGACATAGGCGCAATGATAGCTGGAGTACCAAAACCACGAGCAATCGCCAAAGGCATCCACAACGGTAAACTCGCCGAAGTCATCGTAAAACGTTTCCGAATAGTTGATGTCCACGCAATCAGTCTGTGCAAACGTCACCCGCATCAAACCAATCAAAAACGCTGCAAATAAAAGTTTTTTCATAATGAAATGATATTAATTATGGATCTTCTATCGCCTCTCTACATCTGTATTTCCATCCACTTCTCTTCCTTCTCATTGATGGCGTCCAGTATTTTCTCGTAGGCGGAATAGAGTTCGCCAGATGCGATTTCCGCGCTATAATGCTCAGGGTCGGCGAGTTTGCTCTCAATTTCCGCCTTCTGCTTGTTCAATTCGGCAATTTCGTCCTCCAACCTCTTAACTTGGTTGTTTTTCTTGCGGTCGATGGCCTCGCGTTCCTTTTTCTTCTCCCAGTTCTGCTTGTTGGTGCTCACCTTCTGCTGAACCGCATCGCCCTTTTGCAGCGTGTCCTGTGCCTGCAAGGCATGGAACGAATCCACTTTCTTTTTCTCCAGAAAGTCATACACGTCACCAAGGTAAGTTTTGATTTTGTGGTCACGGAACTCGAACACTTTGGTGCTCAGTCCTTGCAGGAAGTCACGGTCGTGCGACACGAGGATCATACTGCCCTCGTATTGTAGCAAGGCGTTTTTGAGCACATCCTTCGACTGCATGTCGAGGTGATTGGTGGGCTCATCGAGGATGAGCAGGTTGAAGGGGGAAAGCAGCAGTTTGGCGAGTGCGAGGCGCGACTTCTCGCCGCCGGAGAGCACTGCCACCTTCTTCTCGGTGTCCTCCGTATCGAAGAGGAAACTGCCGAGGATGGTGCGGATTTTCGGACGGATGTCGCCAACCGCAATCTCGTCGATGGTTTCAAAAACGGTCTTGTTGGGATTCAGCAGCATCGCTTGGTTCTGGGCATAATAGCCGATCACCACCTGATGGCCGAGCTTAACGGTACCCGACATCGGCTGCAATTCGCCCACAATCGCCTTCACCATCGTGGATTTGCCTTCGCCGTTGCGCCCGACAAAAGCGACTTTTTCGCCTCTTTCCAAGTGGAAATCGATATTTTTCAGTACTTCGAGATCGCCGTAGCCGATGGTGGCATTTTCGGCGTTGACGGTCACGCGACCAGAGTGTGGGGCGGGCGGAAAACGGAACGAAATGTGCGAGTTGTCGATTTCGTCCACCTCGATTTTGTCCATCTTGTCCAACAATTTCAGGCGGCTCTGCACCTGCTTGGCCTTGGTTGCCTTGTAGCGGAATCGCTCGATGAACTTCTCAATCTGCGCAATCTCCTTCTGTTGGTTTTCGTAGGCATTCTGCTGGGCTTCAATGCGTTCCAACCGCTGTTGCACGTAAGTGGAGTAGCTGCACTTGTAGTCTTGGATGTTGCCGAAGGTGATTTCAACGGTGCGATTGGTTACGCGGTCGAGGAAGGCGCGGTCATGGGAGACGAGAATGAGCGCGCCGTCGTAGCTGGCGAGGTAGTCCTCCAACCATTGGATGGACTCGATGTCAAGGTGGTTGGTCGGCTCGTCGAGAAGGATGATTTCGGGTTGCTGGAGCAGGATTTTGGCGAGGTTGACACGCATCTGCCAGCCGGTGCTGAACTCCATCATCGGACGGGTGAAGTCGGTTTTGCGGAAACCGAGACCCAAGAGCACCTTCTCCGCATCGCCCTCCATCGTAGCACCGCCCAAGTGGTGGAAGCGGTCGTTGAGGTCGGAGAGTTGCTGCGCTAATTTCGCGTATTCATCTGATTCATAATCGGTTCTGTCGGATAGTGACTGTGTGACGGAGCCGATTTTGCGTTCTATATTGCGTTGCTCCACGAAGGCGGTCATCGTCTCCTCCCAGATGGTGGTCGTGTAGTTGCAGTGGATCTCCTGCGGAAGATAGCCTGTGCGGTGACCAGCGGAAATCACAATCTCGCCCGACTCCGGCTGCAACTCCTTGTGGATGATTTTCAACAGGGTGGATTTGCCCGCGCCGTTCTTCCCTACCAACCCGATGCGGTCGCGGTCACCAACCACAAAAGAGACATCCTTGAACAGGAAATCGCCAGTAAAATTGACCGATAATTTATTGATTGAAATCATTTTATGCGATAATCGTGGTGTTTGTTCCTAAAGAGACGATGTGCACATCGTCTCTACCCTCTTCCATCCCATTAATCCTTTAATCTCTTAATCCTTTCATCTCCTCCCCTACAAATTTCTCTCCGCGTACCCCTTAATCTGTTCAATCATCGACATCAGGCCGTTGGAACGAGTTGGGGAAAGGTGTTCCTTGAGACCGATCTTATCGATGTAGGCAAGTGGGGCGTCGGCGATTTCCTGCGGGGTGCGGTTCGACAGCACGCGAATCAGCAGGTTGATGATGCCCTTGGTGATGATGGCATCGCTGTCGGCGCGGAAAACCAACTTCCCGTCTGCCAACTCGGCGTGCAACCACACCTGCGACTGACATCCCGGGATGAGGTGCTGCTCATCTTTGTATTGCGGGTCGATCAGCGGCAGGCTTTTACCTAACTCAATGATGTAATTATATTTATCCATCCAATCGTCAAAGAGTTCAAACTCTTCGATGATTTCATTTTCAGCTTCTTGAATTGTCATTTTCTTGCAGTTTTAGGGCTGCAAAAGTACAATTTTTAATTCATAATGAAGAATTCATCA
>ONXT01000030.1 GCA_900321845.1 uncultured Bacteroidales bacterium
CAATTCCAATGCACTCATCGAGGTTGACGGCGGGGTGGACGACGAGACCGCTCCCCTGCTCGTGGAAGCAGGTGCCGACGTGCTCGTTTCTGGCAACTTCATCTTCAAATCCGCCGATCCGGCTGCCACCATTGAGACGCTGAAAGCCGAATATGAGGAGGAAGATGAAGTAGATGATAATGACATCGACTAAGGCTTAAAGGATGGGACTGTTTGATTTCACATATAAAACCGTCGCACGCACCTCGGAAGGGAGTTATCGCGAGAAGGGCAGCAAGTTCATTGCGCTGGCCTTTCCCGTTCACAACGAAGAGGAGGTGAAGTTAAAGCTGGCTGAGGTGAAAAAGCAGTATTACGATGCTCGTCACCACTGCTATGCCTACATTCTCGGACCTGACAAGGATGCCTACCGCATCAACGACGACGGCGAGCCCTCGGGAACCGCCGGTCGCCCCATCCACGGACAACTTCTCTCCAACGACCTCACCGACACGCTCATCATTGTGGTTCGCTATTTCGGCGGCATCAAACTGGGAGTCAGCGGGTTGATCAATGCCTACAAGACTGCTGCCAAAGATGCGATAGAGAATAACGACATCATTGAAAAATTCGTGGCGGAAAACTATCAAATCTCCTTCCCCCCGTTGGAAATGAACAAGGTGATGCAACTGCTCAAACGCGACAGCGTGAAAATCACGGCACAACAATACGACATGGAATCAATCATCACCTTCACGGTGCAGAAACAGGACTCCGACAACGTGCTTGCCGGACTGAAAAAAATCAACGGGCTCAAATTGAATGTAATAACGTGACATAACGTAAAGACGCGAAATTTTGTGACTCTGCATATATAAAAAATGACTGACTATCTAAAGACACCTATCGAATTTCTCAAAGGAGTAGGTCAGAAAAGGGCTGAGGTGCTGAAACGCGAATTCAACATTGCCACCTACAACGACCTGCTCTTCTACTTTCCCTATCGTCACATCGACAAATCAACCATCTACAAAATCAAGGAGATCCTTACGGAAGGCAACCTCATGCAATTCCGTGGAAATATTGTTGGTTATCAAATACTTGGGCAACAACGGAACCGCCGACTGTCGGCGCAGTTCACCGATGGGACGGGCACCATCGAACTGGTGTGGTTCAATGGCATCAATTGGATTGAAAAGGTTCTCCAAGAGCAGCACAAAGACATCATCATTTTCGGGAAGCCCACCCAGTTCAACGGGCGTTGGAACATCACGCACCCCGAAATCATCGACCCGAATGCGCGCAACGACAGTCCCGTTCCCCAACTGTTCTATCCGCTCTACAACACTTCCGAGCGCGCCAAAAAATCAGGATTGGACTCCAAAGGCGTTGCCAAACTGGTGGTCGCACTGCTCACTCAGTTGCGGCAGATGATGGTCCCCGACCATCTTTCCAAGGAAATCATAGAACAGCACCAACTGATTTCGCTGAAGGAAGCCCTGTTCAACATCCATTTTCCCGCTTCGCAAGAGAAGCTGGCACAAGCTACGCTCCGCCTGAAATTCGACGAACTTTTCTTCACCCAACTGAAGCTTTTGAAACTCAAGCTGTTGACAGAGCGAAAATTCCGCGGGCACATCTTCGCCCACATCGGTGATAACTTCAACTACTTTTATCACAACCAATTAAAATTCGATCTCACCGGTGCCCAGAAGCGCGTCATCAAGGAAATCCGGGCCGACCTCAACAGCGGGCGGCAGATGAACCGGCTGCTGCAAGGTGATGTGGGCAGCGGCAAAACCATCACTGCGCTCTTGGTCATGCTCATCGCCATCGACAACGGATTCCAAGCCTGCCTGATGGCTCCGACCGAAATTCTGGCGACGCAGCACCATGAAAACATCAGCCGTCAACTGGAGGGGATGAACGTAAAGGTAGCATTGCTGACTGGCTCCACCAAAACCGCCGAGCGGAAAGAGATACACGCCGGACTTTTGGATGGCTCCATCCACATTCTCATCGGCACGCACGCACTGATTGAGGACGACGTCGTCTTCCAGAACCTTGGGCTGGCAGTCATTGACGAACAGCATCGCTTCGGCGTGGAACAGCGCGCCAAACTATGGAAGAAGAACACCACCCCGCCCCACATCCTGGTGATGACCGCCACCCCCATCCCGCGCACACTCGCGATGACCGTGTATGGCGATCTGGATGTTTCCGTCATCGACGAGCTGCCGAAGGGACGGCGCCCCATCGTTACGCGGCACTACTATGAATCAGACCGCAATGCCGTATTGGGCTTCATGAAACAGCAGATTGACGCGGGCCGGCAGGTCTTCGTCGTATATCCGCTGATTGAAGAGTCTGAAAAGATGGACTTGTTGAACCTGACGGCCGGCTTTGAAGCGATGACGCGTGCGTTTCCGCTACCGCGCTACGCCGTTGGCATCGTACACGGACGGATGAAACCGGAAGTCAAGGAGTTCGAGATGCAGCGATTCAGCAAAGGCGAGACGAACATTCTGGTCTCCACGACCGTCATCGAGGTCGGCATTGACATTCCGAACGCCACGATGATGGTGATTGAAAATGCCGAGCGGTTCGGCTTGTCGCAGTTGCACCAGTTGCGCGGGCGCGTAGGACGGGGTGGCGAGCAATCCTACTGCTTCCTAATGTCGAGCAACAAGCTGAGTACCGAAGGCCGCCAACGCTTGAATGCGATGGTGAGCACCACCGACGGCTTCGAAATCGCCAATTTCGACCTCAAACTACGCGGCCCCGGCGATTTGCAGGGGACTCAGCAAAGCGGCATCATCGACTTCAAAATCGCCGACATTGTAAAGGACGAGAAGCTGATGGCCTACACCCGCAACCTTGCCAAGCAACTTTTGGAAAGCGATCCGAACTTGTCGAAGCCCGAAAACCAATCGATTTCCGAGCACTTGCAATTGCTGATGAAACGCGAGAAATTCTTGGGAATGATTTCGTAGGAAATAATGACTGAAGAACTAAGATAATCAACGCTCCTAATTATCAATCACACAACATGCAAATCACCGTGACTTTTCGCCGCACCTCACGTCTTTCGATTCGCATCACGAAATCGGGGGAAGTACATGTGTCCGCTCCGATAGGTTGTCCGAAGCGCGAGGTCAAGAAGTTTGTGTACGAGAATCAGGAGTGGATTGAGAAGACATGGGAGAAGCGGGTGAACGAGATTCACAGCCGGAATGCTTTTTACAACCAACTGCCATTGGAGACGAAAGAGCAGTGCAAGGAGGCGACCGCCCGGCTGAACGCCATCATTCCTCCCCTTGTGCAAAAATATTCGAAGTTGATGGGTGTCGTTCCTGCCGGGATTTCATACAGGGCGAACACCTCCCGTTGGGGCAGTTGCAACGTCAAGACGAAGCGTCTCATTTTCAGCGCATATCTTCTCCTGTTGCCAGATTGGTGCATTGAACACGTGGTGGTTCATGAGTTGGCACACTTGCTTGTACCCAACCACGGTCCGAAATTCCATGCTGTAATGGATCAGTATTTCCCGCGTTGGAAAGAGGCGCGTGCTACCACAAGGCAAATCACTCGCAACGCATCGCCAGCAAAATAGGATTACCCCCCTCCTATCCCCTGCCTAATTCTCAAATACACTGGCAGATGGTCGGCGTAGCCGCCAAGATAGCGAGGACCGAGAAACGTGCGGAAGACCTTGAAGCCTCCGAACTTCTCATCCGGTTCCACCATGAAATCACTGACAAAAACATCGGCCTCGCGATTCACAATCGACAAAGGATTCTGCCCATCAAGCAATGCACGGCTGACAATCATCTGGTCGAGGCATCCCCAAAAATCCTCATGTTTGTGGGAACCGACATTTTCCAGTTTCAACAAACGGAACATCAGGTCAAACAGCTGATAATCTGTGTGTTCTGGGTTGTCCCAATCGCCGGCGCGAAGCACATCCGAAATACTCTCATCGGTGCAGTAGTCGTTAAAGTCGCCCATAATGAGTATATTGGCTCTCGGATTGTCCTGCAAGATGGAATCCGACATCATGCGCACCACCGAAGCGTAATAGTTCCGCTTGATGATGGTCGGGGCATAGCCGCCAAAACGCGAAGTCCAGTGATTGACAATGATGTGCAGGCTGTCGCCACAAGGAAATTGCGCGACTGCATAGAGCAGGTCGCGGTTTCGCGCGGCAGTATCAAATGGGAATACAATGGGAACCGGCTTGCTGCGAATGATTCTAACACGGTCGGAGCGGTAAATCAAAGCGACATCCACCC
>ONXT01000265.1 GCA_900321845.1 uncultured Bacteroidales bacterium
AAAAACGATGGCTCTTTCTATTCCATAATCAGAATTTTCCAAAAACTTGGTCAGGGCACTGTGCTCGGTGTAATCCTTCCCCGATTTGATCTCCAACGGCAGTACCTCAAGACGCTCGTAGTCGTCGATCAGAAAATCCACTTCTCCTTTTTGCTTGTTGTCGTAGTAATGAAGGTTAAAACCGTGAGCTTGCAACTCTTGCGCCACCACCAATTCATATACCGTTCCCAAGTTGATGCTCTTGATGTTTTGCAACACCGCATTCACGTTGAGCCCGTATAGCAAATGGGTCAGCAGCCCCACATCGTTCAGGTAGAGCTTGACCAGACGTTTCTGTTGCGATTCAATCAAGGGAAAGTGGGGGTTGCTGATGGCAGAAACCATCAAAGCCACTCCGGAGTTCGCCAGATACTCAAATTCGTCAGCATAATCTGAAAAGTCCTTCCCTTTTTTGTCTTCAATCTGTTTATAGACGATCCGTTTCTTCTTGTTTTCCAATGCACTGGGGATCAAATCGTAGATTCGCCGTATTTTCAATTTATGCTCCGTATCATATTGTGATGAATCAATGCGGTAGAGTTCGTGAATGTCGTTGTGTACCGATCTTACCCGCGCCATATTCCTGTCTTCCAGATACTTGTTGATGGCCTCTGGAAGTCCGCCGATAAGCAAGTAGTATTGGAATCGTTTTAACAACAAGTCGTGCGTGGTTTCGTCGAGCGCCTCTTCTTTCAGATAAGAATTGCGAATTTGGTCAATCCACTCCCTGCTGATGCCTGTCGCCCATAGAAATTCCTCAAAATCAAGTGGGTACATCTGCTTGATTTCCACACTGCCGAGCGGTACGGAGGGCGTTTGCGCCAAGGCTACACCTAATTGCGAACCGCTGGCAATAAAGCGGTACTTCCCTTCCTGATTAAGGAATTTGAGCATCGTAAGCAGATGCGGGTAACTTTGTATCTCATCCAGAAAGATCAAAGTATCGGATTTGTTGCCCAAAGGTTTTGAGTAATAGTTGCTAAGTCGGATGTACAAATCATTGGTTGTGCGAACCGAAGAGAACACCTGCTCGCCTTCTTTGTCCTCTTTGAGGTTGATTTCAACGAAATGAGGGTACAATTTGGCTCCCACATAGCGAATCAGATACGATTTGCCAATCTGACGGGCACCGTTCACTAATAGGATTTTGTCCTGCTCCTCTTTCAAGAAATGCTCAAGATATTGGGTGAATTTGCGTTCAAGCATAGGCATGATATTTTTACGGCTGCAAAGATACTATAATTCTGATAAATACAATGAAAAATGTCACTTATTCCATAAATTTAGTGGTAAAAATTGTCACTTATTCCATTTTTTAATAGATAAAAATGACCACTTATTCCGTTTTTCGCGACGCACGACCCGTCGGCTCCTACAACAGTCGAATATCTCTGCTAATAGCAGAAAATCATTCAGAATGTGGGAAAAATGTATTTTTGCAACGAATTAATGAAGACGAAAAAAGAAACATTATGGAATCAAATTTATTGGAAGACAGTCGGATACATCAAGCCTTAGAGGAGTTTTCAGAAACCCTCTCCTCCGTTGACGAGATAGAAACGGAACCTTTCGACGGAGTGTTTGAGGTGGAAGGAATGGAGCAGCCCCTTGTCGTTCCGACCAACATCACGCTCGGTGAGCTGACAGAGATCATCCGTAACACTGAAATCAAGCGTCAGCGCCTTGCCGAACTTGCCGACTGGCTCGACCGGCACACCAACGGCGACCCACAGCTCGCCGCAGAACTGTTAGGGCTGGAAAAGCAGCGGAGGGAGAACATGGCCAAGGTGAAGTTGCCCTGTAAGCTGGAGGTACAGGATGACAGAATCTGCATTGAACTTCCCGACCAGAGTCTCAAAAAAATCACCTTTGGCCGAGGAAATGTTGCCAAGACGCTGTATATCTTTTTCTTACGACAAATCGAGCGGGCAGAGGAGGACCGGAATGTGCCCACCTGCCTGTCGCAAGTGGAGATGGAGGCCTACAAAGACGAGCTGTTTTATATCTATCAGAATATCAGCGGTAAGAAGTGCAGAATGCAAGATGTGGAGTCGTGGCTGAAGAAGGGCACGCTCTCCAATGAGTTTGCCAATGCCACGGCCTCCATCCGCAAGTACTTTGATACCCTTTTCGATGTGCTCACCCTCAAGTTCAAATTCGGAAAGTGCTACAGCATCGAGATTATGGGCAAGGACCGTTTCGGGAATCCCCGCTACGGCATCGACCTCAAAACCTCCGATTTTGATTTGGGCTGGTACAGCATTCAAAAAAATGTTTGGAAATAACAGAAAAAAAATCTTAAGTTTGCCGCGTCATTTTCCTGAACCTGTTTTAACGGGACTTCGGCAGGGGGAAGGGGAAAAGACGAACGGATTATTAAAATCAGAAGACCCCAAAAGAAATAATTAAGTATGAAACATTGGAATGGTACAAGAAACCAAGAAGGACAACGAGTCTTTTTCGCTAATGAATTAACAGTTTTTAAAGTTGGAAAGGAATACACCCATGCAGACGATGATGGAACGAGGTCGTTTCGGATTCTAAAAGAACTTGAAACACACAAGTATTTATGTCAGTTCACCGATACTGATGAGATTTTTGAGCTTGTCAATGATCCTTGGAAATAAAAACAAAATAATTCCACTTATGACAAAACCCATCCTTTTCTTCGACATGGACAACGTCCTCGTCGATTTTCAGTCGGGTATCGACCGCTTGGACGAAGCCACCCAACAGGCCTACGAAGGCAACCTCGACGATGTGCCGGGCATCTTCGCTAAAAGGGATCCGATGCCGGGCGCCATTGAGGCCGTACACAAACTGGCGGAGAAATACGATGTCTATATCCTCTCCACCGCCCCGTGGAAGAACCCCACCGCTTTGAACGACAAGCTGGCGTGGGTGAAGAAGTACTTCGGCGGCGAAAAAGACGATGTCTTCTACAAACGGCTCATCTTTTCGCACCACAAGAACCTCTGCCATGGCGACTACCCCATTGATGACCGTCCCCACAAGAACGGTGTTGACCAGTTCTCCGGCGAGGTCATCCACTTCGACACCAAAGACCCTGCGGCACGCTTCCACACATGGGATGAGGTAGTGACGTACCTGATGTCGAAGTAGAGCTGCACAGATGGCGGCACAGCTACACAAAAGGCTGTCCGCACCATTCGTATAAATCCATTCCTGCAAGAAGGTATATTGGATGAAAGACTCCTCCTTAAAAGTTTGCGGGAACGGTTTTTTTGTTAAATATTTGTTGTATCTTTGCCATCGGATTGTTATCGTGTTATGAGCAAGAAATCTATCAGATTCTACAATGACCACGTGGTTCGCGCGGTATGGGATGAGGAGAACTCCAAATGGTGGTTCTCGGCCACGGATATCGTGCGCGCCATCAACGATGAGAAAGATTACACAAAAGGCCGCAACTATTCGAAATACTTGAAAGGCAAGATGGCCAAAGAGGGCATCCAACTGGTTAGTG
>ONXT01000038.1 GCA_900321845.1 uncultured Bacteroidales bacterium
CAGTGAGAACAAGCGTGGCATTATGCTTTCTTTTGATATATCATCCGATGGAGACACTACCTTTGAAATCACCGCCATGTATAGCAACGAAGAATTGCATGATTATACGGGGGTAGCCTTCTATGATGATTTTTTCGTCATCATTTTTGATGACAAAAATTTAGGATCAAAATACTACAATGCCAATTTGCTTAGTCATCCCAAAAACTTAAAAGAGAATAATCAGCGGCAAGGAGTCGTGACTTTTGGAATTGCAAAAAATGGACATTTTTATGAAGACAATAGGTTTTTAGAATAAAATCAATATGGGCAAATGGTACTTTTTTGCATCCTCTTCAATAGCTATGCCAATTCGGGAAATGAATTCAAAAAAAATCACTCACAAAAAAATTGTAAGTGATTGAATGTCTGTGTGGTCCCACTCGGGCTCGAACCAAGGACCCGCTGATTATGAGTCAGCTGCTCTAACCGACTGAGCTATGGGACCCTCATCCGGAAATGAGGCTGCAAAAATACAACTTTTTCCGTTTCCAAAAGTTCCCTTTCTCCCTTTTGCAAAATAATTTTTTTTATTCCCCGTTATATTTCTTACGCAGTAAACCGAATCTTGGTGAGCTTTGGTCAGGACCGCTATCTGTTCACAGATCATCGTTCACTAATCACAGAACCATGAACGATTTCTACATTCGCCAGTTCAAACAATACATCCTCCTTGAGAAGTCCCTTTCTGCCAAAACCGCAGAGGCGTATCTGCATGACGTGCAGTTGCTCAATGACTTTCTCGAGGGCACGGATTTCAAGGATGTGACGACGGATGACTTGCATCGGTTCATCATTGCGTTGCAGCAGGACAAGCATGTGGAAGCTACTTCGCAAGCGCGCATCATCGCAGGCGTGCGCGCCTTCTTCCGCTTCCTTGTCATCGAGCAGGTGATTGCGACCAATCCTGCGTTGCTCGTCGATGCGCCAAAGTTGGGCAAGCATCTCCCCACCGTCCTCACCATCCCCGAAGTGGAGGCCATCCTCAACGCGGTGGATCTCAGCGACCCGGAAGGTCATCGCAATCGAGCCATGCTGGAGGTGATGTATGGCTGCGGCTTGCGCGTGAGCGAACTGGTCAACCTGCGCTTGTCGTGGCTGCATTTCGATGAGGACTACGTGCGTGTCATCGGCAAGGGCGACAAAGAGCGCATCGTGCCCATCGGCCACACGGCCAAGAAGTTCGTGCTCCTCTACACCGAGGGCGCACGTCTGCACATCAAAATCCAAAAGGGCTGCGAGGACATCGTCTTCCTCAACCGGCGGGGCGGACAGCTTTCACGCCAGATGGCCTTCCTGTTGGTCAAAAAATATGCGGAACTCGCGGGAATCACCAAGGAGATCAGCCCGCACACCTTCCGCCACTCCTTCGCCACCCACCTTATCGAGGGCGGCGCCGACCTGCGTGCCGTGCAGGAAATGCTCGGCCACGCAAGCATCACCACGACCGAAATCTACACACACCTCGACCGCGACTACATCCAGAGCAACATCGCGCTCTTCCACCCGAGATACTGATAAGTTGAAAATTGAAAGTTGAAAATTGAAAGTTGAGAGTTGAAAGTTGAGAATTGATAATTACATTGATAAAATGATGAAAAAGATAGAAATAGCCATCCTTTGTTTGTTCAGCTTCTTTTTATTGCAGATGCTTGATGTCCAAGCGCAAACCCCGTTGAAAAAGGCGGTTGCGGGACAGACCTTCCAAGTGCCGTGCGAGCGCATTGACTCGTTGGTGAGCCTTGCGCGGACGAAGAACGGCTGCCACTATAAGCATGCGGGTTCTGGACCGAACGTGTTCGATTGCTCCGGCTTCACGATGTGGGTGTATAAACAATTCGGCGTCTCGTTGCCGCACGGCTCCGTCACGCAATATACGCTCGGCAAGAAGGTCAGTAAGTCGGATTTGCGCCCGGGCGACCTCGTCTTTTTCTATCGCAGTCGCTGTGTCGGGCACGTCGGGCTGGTGGTTTCCGTGGATTCGGTGAAAGGCGCGACCTATATTCACGCCTCTACTTACAAAACGGGTGTCCGTTATAACCAGCTGAACTCCTCGAAATCGTTTGTGGGGGCGCGCCGCATTTTCGAGTGTGAGGGGATGCCGCAAAACAGCCCCGAAGTTGCCGACAGCGTAAAGGTTGCGGAGATCTCTGTCGCTGACACCACCCAGAGCACCCCCGCCGTTGCCCCGGCTCCCGCTCCCCAGCCGGCTCCGAAACCGCAGCCGTCCTATTTTTACCATAAAGTGAAAAAAGGGGAGACGCTGTCGCATCTGGCGCGCCGCTATCATACCACCGTCGCCAAAATCCAAAAGTGGAATCACTTGAAGTCTCCCGACTACATCCGTGAAGGGCAGCGGCTGAAAATCTACCGGTAAAGCAGGTTTTTTATCGACTATCCAGAAAATGCCTTGATGCGGTTCGTTATTCCCTAAATTATCTGTACTTTTGCGCATTCTTAAAACATGATAGCTATGAGTTTAGAAGAAAAAGTTATGGCAGGTATCAAATCTGCGATGCTGGCTAAAGACCAACGTGCCCTGGAGGCCCTGCGCGCCGTCAAGGCAGAGATTTTGTTGTTGAAAACGGCGAAGGATGCCAAGCCGATTACGGAGGATGTGGAGCTCAAACTTCTACAGCGTTTGGCGAAACAGCGTCAGGAAGCTGCCGACATCTATAAAAACAGCGGTCGCGAGGACCTCGCCGCCGAAGAGCTCGCCCAGCTGAAAGTCATCACGCAATTCCTGCCCGCCCAGATGTCGGAGGAGGAAATCACCGCCGCCCTCAAGCAACTGATTGCCGACAATAATATCTCGGGCATCAAGGAGATGGGCAAACTGATGGGACTGGCTTCCAAGCAGTTCGCTGGCAAAGCCGACAACAAGCTGGTATCCCAGATAGTGAAGCAGCTGCTCTCGTAAATGCTTAATATTTTGCGTTAAATGGAAGACAATATCGATAAAACGGGAAGCCCCGAAGGTAAAAACCGCACTTTCAAGGACCTTCTACAATTGGCATGGCGCTACCTTGTGTCGTTGGTTCGCATCCAGGAAGACACGGACATCGAGGCGACAATTGCGAATATCAACAAGGGAGTTAACTTTAGAGGAGTCAACGCATGGGTTCTCGGCTTTGCCATCGTCATCGCCTCTGTCGGCTTGAATGTCAATTCCACGGCAGTCATCATCGGCGCGATGTTGATTTCTCCGCTGATGGGGCCCATCAATGGCTTGGGGCTGGCGGTAGGAATTTACGACTGGGATTTGCTGAAGAGGTCGCTGCGCAATTTGGGCGCGATGGTGCTCATCAGCTTGTGCGCCTCCACGCTCTATTTTCTGCTCTCTCCGTTGGGCGATGCGCAGTCGGAGCTGCTGGCTCGAACCCGTCCCACTATTTTTGACGTGTTGATTGCCACTTTCGGTGGTCTGGCGGGCATCGTGGCCTCATCCCGAAAAGAGCAGCCGGCCCCAGTCATTGCCGGCGTCGCCATCGCCACCGCTTTGATGCCGCCCCTATGCACCGCTGGCTTCGGTCTCGCCACCCTGCAGTTCAAATACTTCATCGGCGCCTTCTACCTCTTTTTCATCAACTCTTTCTTCATTGCCCTCTCCACCTTTGTCATCGTTCGCTACCTTCACTTTCCCAAGCACAGCTTTGTGGATAAACACCGTGAAAAGGTAGTGAAACGTTCCATCATTGTCATTGCCATCCTTGTGCTGGTTCCTAGTTGCATCACCGCCATCAGCGTGGTTCGCGAAAGCTATTTCAACTCGCATGTGAACAAGTTCCTCACCGATATTCGAAGCGAAAACCTGCTTAAAAATGCGCAAATTGTCAGCTATGAGATAATGTATGACCGAGACAACCCCACTCTTGAATTGTCGGTGTTGGGCGATGAGGTCACGCAGGCGCAAATCGACACGCTCCACTCCCTCATGCGCAGGAAATACGGACTGGCCACCACCGAATTGAAAATCCGACAGGGCAGTTTCTTTAATGCAAATAATCAGGCGCAGATTCTGGAAAATCTCGTTAGAAGTAAGGATGAGGAAATAGGAATCAAAGACGCCGCTATCGCTCAACTCACGGATTCTATTAGAGGCCTGCAAACTGGAAATCGTCTTTTCGCCGATAAAACCCAAGTGATTGGCGAGAAGTATAAGGACGATATTGCCTCTATTTCAATCGTGGATGTCCCTTATTTCAATCCGTCGGATGGTTCCAGCCAAAAAATTCCGACGATTTACATCGTATGGAAAGATTCTGCCCCTCATCGTAACGTTGTTCTGTCTGAGCTGAAGGCGTGGGCCCCCGCGTTGCTTGGCGTTCAAAATGTTCAAATCGTCACTATGTAGGGAGTGGGGAGTTAATTGTTTTTCCCTCGCTTTTCAATCAATTTCTGCATAATCTGGATGGCGTTCGTGGCAGCGCCTTTGCGCAAATTGTCAGCCACAATCCATAGATTCAATGACTTGGGCTGCGATTCGTCGCGGCGGATGCGCCCAACGAAGACCTCGTCCTTGTCTTTGGCAAAGCGCGGCATCGGGTATTCGTTTTGGTCGGGATTGTCCATGACAACAACGCCTGGCATTTCGGAGAGCAGCTGGCGTACATCTGCCAAATCGAACTCATTCTCGAATTCCACGTTCACGGCTTCTGAATGACCGCCGAAAACGGGCACGCGCGCCACGGTAGCGGTGACCATTATCTTGTTGTTGGACAATATCTTACGTGTTTCGTTCACCAGTTTCATCTCTTCGGTGGTATAGCCGCTGGGCTCGAAAGTGCCGCCGTGAGGCAGTACATTCAGGTCTATTTCGTAGGTATAGGCCTTCTCGCAGGGCTCCCCGGCGCGCTCGCAGTTCAATTGCTTGACCGCCTTCACCCCCGTGCCTGTTACCGACTGGTAGGTGGCGATGACTAAACGGTGAATCGTATATTTCCAATGCAGAGGTGCCAGTGCAAGCACCATTTGGATGGTGGAGCAGTTCGGGTTGGCGATGATGCGGTCGTCGGCTTTCACCGCATCGATGTTGATTTCGGGCACAACCAAAGGAATCTGCTCGTAGCCGCGCCATGCGGAGGAGTTGTCAATGACGGTCGTGCCCACCGCAGCGAATTGCGGGGCATAAGTCAGCGATGCGCTGCTGCCTGCGGAGAAAATCGCGAACTGCGGTTTCGCTGCAATCGCATCCTCCACCGAAACCACCTTGACCTGGCGACCAGCAAACGTGATCTCTTTGCCAACCGACCGTACCGAAGCCGCCGGGATCAATTCGCAATCCTGAAAACCTCTCTCTTCCAATACTTTAAGCATAACGCTGCCCACTAAACCTGTGGCTCCGACTAATGCAATTCTCATATCAAATGTTATTAATTGTTAATTGTTTTGAAGTCAACTGAAAAACTCTGCAAATATACATACTTTTGCGTGTTGATTTTGATGAAAATAATCTCTTAAACTAAAATTTCTTATGAAAAAACTCATCTTGCTCATTGTCAGCCTGTTGGCTGCATTTCCCACCTACTTGTTTCCCCAGATTTCCGACGATTTTTCCGATGGCGACTTCATTGAAAATCCAGCTTGGAGTGGCGATGATTCTCTCTTTGTCGTGAATGAGCAGCGGCAGTTGCAATTGCAGGCCACCTCAGCGGGTAATGCCGCTTTGGTTTTGCCCAATGGTATTGAGGAGCGTGAGATGGAGTGGCGTTTCCGCATCCGCTTGGCTTTCTCTCCTTCCGATAATAATTACGCTCGCGTTTTCTTGATGGCTGATTCAACCGATTTGCGTTCACCCACGCTCTCCGGCTTTTTCCTCCAGTTCGGTGAAGCTGGTAGCAATGATGTTATCGAATTATTCTATTTGTCTGAAAATCAGAGAAATACAATCCTTCGCGGGCACGCGTCCATCAGTTCCGCTTTTACATATAATATTAAGGTGAATAAAAATGCGCAGAATCATTGGGGACTTTGGGTTGATACACGCTCTTCGGGCATCTATTCCCTGGATGCCGAGGGCGATTGCCTATCGGTTGCGCAACCCGTTTCCAATCGGGCGTTCGGGTTCTACTGCGTCTTCACCTCTGGAAACCGCAATAAGTTCTATCTGGATGATGTTTATATTGGACCGCCCATTGTGGACACAATACCGCCAATTTTACTGTCAGTGGAAACCGATTTGTCGGCGTCCAATCAGCTGCTGCTGACTTTTTCGGAGCCGCTTGCCGAGTTGAGTGCGTTGAGTGAACAGAATTATCAGATCCGCGAGACGGGCGATTTCGCCGGTTTGTGCGAGTTTGAAGATGAAGGGCAGAAGTCGGTGCGACTTTTCTTTCCAGAGGATTTTCAGCAAAGAAGAACCTATCATCTTGAGGTTAACGGAGTTAGAGACTTGTCTGGAAATCAGATTCAAGTGTCGGAGCGTGAATTTATCTTTTACAAATTGCAGCGGAATGAAGTGCTGATAACGGAAATCATGGCAGACCCCTCTCCGCCAGTCGGCTTGCCAGAGTGCGAATACCTCGAGATTTATAATTCTTTGCCGTTTCCCATTTGTCTGAAGAACTGGAAGCTGCAGCTGAATTCCACAATGAAGTA
>ONXT01000136.1 GCA_900321845.1 uncultured Bacteroidales bacterium
CCCGCCCCACAAGAACCCGTCAGACCTGAAGTGACCAAAATGCTCAACGAAGAGGAGGACATCCTGGACTTTCTCAGCACCAAAATTTCCGACAATTCGGAAGAGGACGAGGCGTTTGAAGCCAGCTTGGAGGCACAGAGCGACCCGTTCGCACGCATCGTCACGATGGGAAAGAACGATGAACCCGCCAGCATCCACCCTGCTCAACCCAAGCTCGAACCGGAACCCGCTCCCAAAGCGAAAGAAGAGCCCAAAACCGTTCATATCCATCCCCAAACCGCTGAATCCGCTCCCTCCCAGCCCGCGCAAAAACGCTCCCTCAACGACCTACTGACCCAACAGATGGAAGACAACTCCTTGGGCACCAAATTCCAGCACGCAAAAGTGGAGGATTTGACCAAAGCCATCAGTCTTAACGATAAATTCTTGTTTATCAGAGAATTATTCAACAATAAAGGCGAGGAATTCAGCACCGCCATCCAGAAATTGAACCGCTGCACCGACATCGACGAGGCTTTTCAGGAAATCGACAACCTGAAACGCTACTATTTGTGGGACACGACCACCGCAGCCTTCCTCTCGCTGTGCGACCTCGTCCGAAGAAAATTCCTGTAACGAGAGCAAAACCCAATTAATGCGATGAAAAAGACAATCATACTGCTGTTTTTTATTGTGATTACCGCTGGGGTATCAGCGCAATCCACTGAGTACGTCCCCCTGCCGAAAAGCCTGGCGCCTACAAAGACGGGTAATACGACTGAACGAGCTGTCAAATTTGAAGTCGGCGGCAGTTTCAATTTCGGTTTGGGCGGCAACACGCTCGCCATCAAGGTAGCCCCCCATTTCGGTGTGCTTCCTGTCAAATTCCTGTGCATCGGCATCGGCGGCACTTACGAATTCATGCTAGTAAAGGATTACACCGGACTGAATGCGCAGCATCACGTTTTCGGCGGCGGGGCCTTCGTGGAAGGCTACATCTGGCAGCGCCTCGTTCTCCACGCCGAATACGAAGCCCTGAGTTATCCAATAATGGATGCGGATCATTCGAGAATCCTCTGCCACGGTGTCCTGCTCGGCCCCGGCTATTTGCAGGAAATCAACGACCATTGGTCGGTTTATGGGCTGTTCCTCCTCCCTGTTTACGATTCGGAGAACATCTATCCCATCGTAACGGCACGCGTGGGCTTCAATTTCAAATTCTAACCCCCGCCCCTTCCCATGCTCGAACACTTTCTTTCCCGCCGGCTTCTCAAAAAAAACGACAGCAAAACCACCCGTCCGATTGTGACACTCTCCATTATCGGCATCTCTATTTGCTTAATAATCATCATTTTATCGTTATCAATCACAACGGGATACCGCAAAGCCATCGAACAGAAGGTCATCGACATGGGCTCACACATCCGCATTTCCAATTATGACCAGAACTACACTTTCGACGCCAAACCTTTCAACAAAAACCAATCTTTTCTTTCTGATTTAAAGAAAAATCCCGACATCAGGCACATCCAGTATTTTTCCACTAAAGTAGGCATCGTCAAAACCGACAACCAAGTGGAAGGCATGGTGCTGAAGGGCATCGACAGCACTTTCTCATGGAAACTATTCGAGCATAACATGGTGGAAGGGGAACCTCTTGACCTGCGGAGCGATACCCTTTCCAATGGCGTGGTCATGTCGGAATCCATGGCGAAAAAATTGAACTTGAAAGTCGGCGACAAGGTTTTCGCCTATTTCGTACAGAACCCGCCGATGGCAAGAAGGTTCTATCTATCAGCTATTTACAAAACAGGAATGCCCGAGTACGACGATCGTTTCGTTTTCGGCGACTTGCGCCATGTACAGAAATTGTGCGGCTGGGGCCATAGTTACGATGTGGTCAAGCCCAACGGCGACACCGTACAGGGATGGCAAAGCGACTCCGTTGGGGGCATCGAAATCCTGCTCAACGATTACAACAAAATCGACGAGGCGGGCGACTTTGTCAACCACCACATCAGCTACAACCTCAAGGCGGAAACCATCAAGCAGGTCTATCCTGCCATTTTCCAATGGACGGAACTCTTCGACGCCAACGTCATTGTACTGCTCATCATCACGATTTCCATCTGCGTCATCACCCTCATCTCCACCTTCTTCATCATCATTCTGGAACAGACCTCCACCATCGGCATTTTGAAATCGATGGGCATGACCACGCAGCGCATCCGCAACGTCTTCCTGCACGTGGGACTGCGCATCATCCTCATCGGAATGATCATAGGGAATGTGACGGGCATCGCGCTCTGCCTGCTGCAAAAATACGCGCACATCGTCAAACTTGATCCAAGTTCCTATTACGTCCCCTACGTTCCCATCGACTTCAATATTCCGCAAATTATTATTGTAAACATCTGTGTACTAAGCATTTGCTTGCTTGTACTGCTGATTCCCGCGACATTCGTCTCCAAAAAAATCTCGGCCGTTTCGGCCATCCGGTTTGAATAAGGAAATTGAGGTTTAAAGACCGAGAACGGGGATTCTCTTGATGTAAAAAAGGAAGCACCCCTACGTACATAGCACGTACAAATCGTCCCTTTCGTTGATACACAAAACGGGCAGACTTGACTTGTTGGCGATGAGGTGTTTTTCGCGCGTTCCGAAAATCAAATCGATAAATGTCTTGAAAGTTGTGGTCATCACTACGAGCAGTGAGCCGTTGAAATGCTCCGCGTGCGCGATGGCATAATTGTCCAAATCATCGGTGCGCGGCCGTATTTCGTGCTTCAACGACTTGATTTCCAAATTGTTGTATAATTTATCAATAAAGGCGAGATTTTCAGCCAAGTTGATTTTCAGGAATTCATCCTTGTAAACCGTGTGCAGCAGGTGGACGGTGGCGCCGCCGAAACGGTTGAAATAGCCCGCCCACAAGGCCTTCTCCTTTTCGCGCCGCTGCACCCCGACACTAATCATCACGTGCTGCCAATGCTCATCCCGCGGCGGCTCCTTCCCCACCGCAAGCACAGGCAGTCGCGAGGGCTTGATGAGCCGAATCGCCCTCCGACGATTGAAAAAGGTCTCCCCGCTTTTCCGCGAAACACCAATCACAAACATAATGCTGTTGCTTCTGTCGGCGAAATGATGCAGCTGCGTGGGATTGAAACTTTCATCCGAAACCGTGATTTTCAATTTTCCCTCATATTCAGACAAAATATTACGAAACTCCTGACTTTCAGCAGGTTTCGGATTGTTTTTTGTAAAAAAAGAAAAACGCGAAATAACAATCAGCGCGGCTTCAAAGAAAACTGCGAGGGAGGCACCGTGGCGCACTGCCGAATCACCATACGCCGTATGGTCGGTAAGGACAATGAGGGAAGTGTTCTTTTTGCGCTCCATCTTTTCAAGTTTGAGGTATATC
>ONXT01000006.1 GCA_900321845.1 uncultured Bacteroidales bacterium
TAGTTGTCCTTGATAGTCCACACCTTGCATTCCTTCTTCATACACAGGCTCAAAATCTCCATAATCATAAACAGGCTGCGCCCCAATCGGGACAGTTCGGCGCAAATGATAAGGTCGTCCTTCTGCACCTTCTTCAGCAGCAAACCCAACTGCCGCTTGTTGTACGCTTTTGTACCAGATATGGTTTCTTCAATCCAACCGTCGATGTGCAGGTGTTCCCTCTCACAAAAGTTGTTGATTTCAAATCGTTGGTTCTCAACCGTCTGTTTGTCGCTGCTTACGCGAATGTAACCGTAAATCATAATCTTTTTTACGGGAAATGTAGCAATTTTACGGGGAAAGAAAGGGCTTATGAAGGTTTCTTGCCTTGGCATAGTCATTTCCGTTCATTGATAAATAACTTATATATAGAACATATATAACGCTATATGGACAAATTGAACTTTGAAAAAATCCATAACGAATTTGACTTTGAAGACTTTCTTTTAAAACCAGTCGGAAAATTCACAAAAGAAGACCTTAAACTGATATATAGTTCGAAAAATAACATTAAAAGCATCCCCATTCTTGCCAAAATGATGGGTTTTAAGAACATAATGGCTATCGAATTGATTTCCGTGAAAAACGACAGCGAATGGAAAAGAAAAGCCCATAACATAACAGACGGAGAGGCTGTTGAGATATTTTTCAGACTTTATCTTCTTGACAGCCTCATACAGTGGTGCAATCAATCTGAATAAGATAGGTGACTTTAGAACTGCTTGAAACACTCTGTCATTATCTGTTTGAAACGCAGATAGACATATACTCTATAGCATAATTCCGAGGATTCCGTGTTGCCCAATTCCACAACCTTGCTCACGATGTCGTCAAGCCTATTGTTTCCTTGCTTTTGGGCTTCACCAAGAGACTTGAGCAAATCAATAACGCAAATCGCCACGGGGTCAGTCTCTGATGGGAAGTATGATTCCACCGCATCAACGAGTAGCCGCAACTCCTCGTATGTGAACCCGTGAATCGGGGATAGTATCTGATGCAGAATGCTGTGCGAGTAAAAATACACCCTGTCAAGAAAATCGTTCACGGATTTGCTCAAAAAGTCAACTCTCTCTTGGGTTGTTTCGCCAATCTGTACCTCTAAATCGTTCATAATGTCTAATATGTTTTTCATAGGGTATTTATAATGGCTATAAATACTTATGGAAAAATATCACCGTTATGGGAGCAACTAAAATATTAAAAATCAAAGAGTTTGAGATAATCAATAAAGATAATTCCCGCAACACACACGAGATAGAGGTGGCAGTGGGAGACATAATAATCCAACCTGCCGAACATCTGTTCGAATGCAATGTCACGCACTCAAAAATAGAAAATGCTGTCATCGTCCTTCCATACAGCATTGATGGCAAGGTTACAGTCGAATCCTTATCGCTACATCTCACAAAGTATGTGCGTCGCAAGAATAGGCAGGGTGATAGCGGCTTCACCATTGGTCGCTATTTTTGTGGCGACCATAAAAGCGGAGAATCAGTCTGGAACGAGAAGAGCATCTGTGTCAGCCTCATTGGTTCGATAAGCGACCGAGCGGGAACGATTGCCACAGCAGAGGAGATTATACGGGTGTTTAATCTTCCACGGATTCTGATTCTCAATGATGTTGGTGCTATAGAAATAACACGGGAAAACAACGAAGCGAATCCGTTTTCGCAGAATCGGATAAAACGGATTGGGGAATAGAAACGGGAAACTGTTTAGCACTATAAGTGAGCGGGCAGCTACAGCTGCCCGCTCACTTGGTCTTCAGATACACCGACAAGCACTCCCTGAACCTTTCAGCAGAAGACTGCAAGGCGACCTGTCGTTCCATCAATGGGAGACCTGCCACTTGCTTGCCAACGGCTAAAACGCACTATCATTCTCACGCGATTCTGCCCCAATCCAGCACTTCTCCTTGAAGCCAAGTGCCAAGTGCCTCACGAGCCAGCGTGAAGAGGGCTTCGCTGTATGGGTTATCACCTTGACATACCGCGTGTATGTTTTCCGACCCCTTGATGTTGAATAGCATTAACTCAACTGTCCCGTTGTCAGATACGAACTTCCTTGAGAAACAAGTTATCCCATCTTTCTCGCAGAGGTTGTCACCACCATCTATGTGTTTGAGTTCCATAAGCGTTTTGGTTCGATTTTGACCAATCATATTTGCCATACCTTTGCGGATGCTTGCGTCATTCGATTCGATAATGTTCGTGACAATCTCGGCACTATAGAGCAAAATCTCATAATCGGAATCGCGTCCATCTCTTTCAGCGTTTACACTTGCTGCATTTTGCCGTAAGTTTGTGGCATTGTCTCGGTTTTCGCTACTAAATTTTTTTATCATAAGTAAGAAGTTTAAATTATTAATATGTATTTCTATTTTGAGGGGGTCAAAACAAGAACCTCTCGAAATAATATAATAAAAAAAAACGAAAACACGCACATAAAAATGTACCGCACCCAAAGGTGTATTCAGATAAGGTTCTAATTTTTTATGCAGCACCCCGAAAATCGTACCGTAAAAAAACTTTGATTTATCGCTATATATAATGAATATATTTTGTATATTTGCCAGCGAAAATTTAAAGAGTATGAGAGCCGTAATTTATGCACGTGTGTCCAGCACAAACGATAGACAAAATACCGACCGTCAGGTATCTGACCTGACCGACTATGCAGCCAGGAATAACTACGAGGTCGTCAAGGTGTTCGAGGAACACATAAGCGGGGCAACGAAGAACACAGAACGCCCCGTCCTAATGGAATGTTTGGAGTACGCCACCACTAATGCCATTGACATTATCCTATGTAGCGAGTTGTCCCGCTTGGGAAGGAACTGTGATGAGGTTCTGAAAAATGTCCTCCAATGCAAGGATACCCATACCAATCTTTATTTTCAAAAGGAGAACCTCTCCCTGTTCAACGCAGATGGGGGCGAGAATCCATACGTCAACATTATGATAGCCGTTTTGGGAACGGCGGCGCAACTGGAGCGTGACAACATCAAGTTCAGGTTGAACAGTGGCAGGGCGAAGTACATTGCGGAAGGTGGTCGGCTGGGGCGACCTGTTGGAACAAAGAAGACACCCGAACAACTATCACAGGAATACCCGAAAGTGGTTCGGGAACTGAAGAAAGGAACCAGTATCAGGAGGACGGCGAAACTATGTGACGTGTCAGCCTTTACGGTTCAGAAGGTGAAAAAGGCGTTGGGTATATGAGAAAAATAGTATCTTTGCGCCACGGTTTGAGCGGTGAGGATTTCGATGGGAAAACCATTCAACCTACCATTCAAGTCGCTATATTTGGTATTGTAAAATAGTGATAATCAATATGGAAAATGGACAGTTCAATTTTCGTTTTCCGCTCAAAGTCTTATAAAACAATAAAAATCAGCAAATTACAAACGTAGTTTGCTGATTTTTGCGTTAAAACTGAGACAGAATTGAGACAATACCAACCTTGCTTCGTACAACAATGTGAATACTCTTGATTGTACTTCTCTTTTTTTATTTTTGCACTTTATTTGTAAATATGATATTTGAATGACTAAAGATATGAAAAAGACCATATTACTCCTACTGTCACTTTTCAGTTTAATGGTGTATCCTCAAGCCCAAACCGTGAGTTACTCCTACCGCTTGCTCTCCCCCGAAGGTTGCACCGTGAGTTACACTCCCACTTTTGTCGGCGACACTGCATACATCGTGGTTAGTGTGCAGTCCGACAGACTTGTGTTCAGCGACAATCCGACTATGATGGTTCGCTTCTTCAATACCGACCAAATACTTCAACTCGAA
>ONXT01000125.1 GCA_900321845.1 uncultured Bacteroidales bacterium
CGGAATGATCCCTTTACCTCTTGTAAAGAAAAGAAGCCTGTGATTATGAAAACTACAAGACTAAAGAGGGAAAATTCCGAAAAAAAACAAAGGATGGCTTCTATTCGTCCCAGAAATCCAGGGAGGAACAGTCTTCGGCATAGAAATCAAGGATGTCGTAATCGATGCCGTCCAAGTCGGACTCTTCAAAATCGCCAATCGGCGCGTTGGCATCCTCAATCAGCCAGTCCGCATCCTCCTCTACAGCGGTGCTGCTTTGCGTCCGAACTTTCGGTTTGGAGGCCTGGGGCTGCGCGTATGCCAAGGTCTTGGAAAGGTCTATTGATTTTTTATCCTCTGGAGCCGGAATCTCTGCGGCTGCATCCACATTCTGACCGGACGCAGTTGGAACCGTTTTTTCCTGAGTTACTGCAATCAACTGCTCATTATCGTTTTTCTGCAAAGACTGGCGGACAAAAAGACCGATACCCAAAATCAAGACGAGGGAAGCGGCGGCGGAAATGGCTCCAATCCAGCGGCGACGAACGATCAAACGCTTGTTCTCTTCTGCGGAAATGCGTTTCATCACCTCGCCCGGAAGTTTTTCAAAATAACCTTTCGGAACTTGAAAACGATTGTTTTTTAAGTACTTATCCAACGAATTGTCCATTCTTTTTTGAGCCAGAAAAACGAGGCATTGACGAATAAAAAAAGCGATGGTTTAATGCTTTAACATTTTTTTCGTGAATTTATCACCTATCTTCATTCACTTTTTCTTTAGCCGGTTGAATTCCGCCTTCGCCTTTTTCAACTGCTCGTTGAAGCTGTCGCTGGCGTGCAGACGAGCCACGTAGGCCGCCGCCAGAACGCGCCCCGCATCCACATCGCTCTGATAGTGAACGCCGCAGATGACACGGCTCTGGCCGAATTCGTATCCGTATTTGAAAATCTCGTTCTGCCGCTCCACATTGATTTCCGCCAGCACCAACGCAATGGCCCAACCGATGGTGGTGTGCCCCGATGGATAGGAGCCGTTTTTGCTCAAGGCATCCTCATCCCACGGCGTCAACGACGTCTCCTCAAAAAGCACGAAAGGACGAACACGCATATAGTGTTCTTTCGCCTCCTTGGTGCAATAATCCGACGTCCATGAAATGCCGATAATCAACCGGGCCAATTCCGGTGTGCCTGCCTTTGACAACTCCAGCCCAAAGCAGGGCGAGAAATTTTTCAACAACGAATCCTCATTCAAGTGTGAGTCCGACACGGCAACTTGCCCGCGTGGCGTATTCCTCTGCAATTTTCCCCATAAATACTGCGAATAATCGTAGGCAAAAATCGCGTCATTCGGCATCGGAGCCGGAGGAAGCAACTGCAAACTGCTCGGAGCCTCGTTTGGCTGCAAAAAACGGGCGACACCTTGCGCAAACAAACCTGTGGAAAAAATGACCAAAAGAAGTGCTGATAAAAATTTTTTCATTGCTGCTTGAATTTGTTCAAAAAGGAATTACCGGGTGCAAAAGTACATCTTTTGTCGGAATCACGCAAACTCTTATTTTCAATTCTCAACTCTCAACTAATTTGAGTATTTTTGCAGCCCAATTTTGACGAATCGATGATTTATCCCCACACATTTGAAGAAAAAATAGGTTTTGACTCCATCCGCGCACTGCTCTCCGAAAAATGCGTCAGCGATATGGGGCGCGCCGAAGTTGATGACATCCGCTACTCCACCTCTTTGGAAGAGGTCAACAAGAAACTACTGAGAACCAACGAGTTCAAGTCTGTCCTCCTCTTTGACGACCCCTTCCCGGCACAAGATTTCAACAACCTTCTCCCCACCCTTTCACGCATCGCCATCGACGGAACCCACATCGAGCTGGACGAACTGGGCGATCTGCGAAACCTCATCAACGCCGTCATCCAGTCCGTGGTCTATTTCCGCATCCGACACGAAGACGGAAAATACCCTAACCTATGGGAACTCTGCCAAAATATGGCATTGGAAAAGGAACTTTTGAATGCCATCAATCGCATTCTCGACCCGAAGGGGAACCTCCGCAACGACGCATCCGACGAGCTTTCACGCATCCGTGCGGCCATCATCAGGATATCCAACGACGCCGACCGGAAAATACGCAAATTGCTGACCGTCGCCAAACAGGACGGCATCGTCAAGGAGGATGCTGAGATGACTGTGCGCAATGGCCGGCTCTGCATTCCCGTGCAAGCGCAGTTCAAACGCCGGCTGCAAGGTTTCATCCACGATGAATCCGCCACCGGACAGACCGTTTTCATCGAACCGACAGAGGTCTTTTCAGCCAACAACGAACTGAAAGATTTGCTGAATGCGGAAAAAAGGGAAATCATCCGCATTCTCACCGCGCTGACCGACCAGATCCGACTTTCAATCCCGAATCTGCGTGTCTATCACGACTTTATCGGACAAATCGACTTTATCCGCGCCAAGGCTCTCTTTGCCATCGACATCCTTGCTGGGATGCCGCATCTCACTGATACTCAAATCATTCATCTGCACAAAGCCAAACACCCGCTGCTCTATCTCAAATTCCAAAATCTGAAAAAAGAGGTACAACCTTTGGAACTGGAATTGACTCCCCAACAACGGATATTGATTATTTCCGGTCCGAATGCTGGTGGTAAGTCGGTGTGCCTCAAGACAATAGGACTTCTTCAATATATGCTGCAATGCGGTCTGCTCGTTCCAGCCGACGAAACTTCCGAGATGGGCGTCTTCCACGATTTCTTCATTGACATGGGCGACGAGCAATCCATTGAAAATGACCTGAGTACGTACAGTTCGCACCTGCGGAACCTGAAGGTGATGCTGGAAGAATTGAATGAGCGCTCGCTGTTTTTAATTGATGAGTTCGGTTCCGGCACCGAGCCGACGTTGGGTGCAGCAATGGCGGAAGCCGTACTCGAAAAATTCTATGATTCCAAATCCTTCGGCGTGGTGACCACCCATTACGGAAACCTCAAGATATTCCCCGACACACACCCCGAATCGGTCAACGGAGCGATGCTGTTTGACACGACCGAACTGCGTCCGTTGTTTAGACTGAAAATCGGCAATCCCGGCAGCTCCTTCACTTACGAAATCGCCGCACAGATTGGGTTTCCGCAAGAGGTGATTGACAGCGCTATGCAAAAATCTGGCACAGCCCAGATAGATTATGAGCGGAAATTGCAGGAAATAGAGGTGGAGAAACTCGAAATTGACAAGGAGTTGCGGCTCGTTCAGTCCGCCGATGAGCAATTAGCCTTGATGATGCAAGAATATGGCGAGAAGTTCGGTGAATTGGACAAACGAAGAAAAGAGATTCTGCAAAGTGCAAAGAACCAGGCGACCAGCATCATTGAGAATGCCAACAAATTGATAGAGAAGACCATACGTGATATCAAAGAGGCGAAAGCGGATCCCGTGAAAACCCGCGCCATTCGCAAGGAGGCGGAAAAGGTGAAGGAGGCATTACGCAAGGAGATTGATGAATTTGAACTGAAGGAGGGACCGAAGCCGGCCGTACCATTGAAATACACAAAACCGAAAATAAAATCGAAGGAAAAACCCAAAATCGATACAGCCATTCATGTTGGAGACTCTGTATATATGATTGACATCCAAACAGTTGGCGAAGTTTCTTCTATCAATGGCGACGATGTAGTCGTGAACTTCAATTCCGTTTCTTTTAGAACCTCGCTGAAAAAGCTGACGAAAATCAGCAAGAAAGAGGCAAAGGATGTGCGCCGAAGAGGAGTCCGGATGGATGGCGGCTCGCTCAGCGATGCACTGAACCAAAAAATTTCACAGTTCAAAACGCAATTGGACATTCGCGGGGTACGTGCCGAGGAAGCTATTCCGATTTTAGAGGACTACATCGACGAAGCCGTTCTGCTTAGTATTCATCAGGTTAAAATTTTGCACGGGAAAGGAAACGGCATTTTACGCAACATCGTGCGCCAATATTTGGCAAAGCGCAAAGAGGTAATCTCCTTCCGCGATGAAGATTTGCAATTCGGCGGTTATGGCATCACCGTCGTGGATTTGTAGAAACGAAGCATCCTCCCAACCTGAAAAAACAATATTTTATGTTGCATCGGGCAACAATTTATAATGGAATTTGTAAAACAAAATCAAAGCGTATCTTCCAATGGTAAGTGACAGCGAATTAGTACGCGAATGCTTGGAGGGCAACCCCAAATACCAAGAAATACTCTACCAGCGGTTTGCGCCGATACTGATGGGTATTTGCATTCGCTATACTCGCAACATGGAAGATGCACAAGATCTGCTTCACGACGCATTCGTGAAAATCTATCTAAATCTGAACTCTTTTAACGAGAAATTAGGTTCTTTGGAAGCTTGGGTCAAGACCATCACCATCAACACGGCGATCAATGTTTATAGAAAAAAACAGAAGTCGGGCGGTACAATGGTTGAAATCGATGAGGTCGCGAACATGATAGAGGATGTGCAAGTCAGGCAGAATGACTTCCTGTCGGAGAAAATCCTCCTACAGTTCATCAACGAACTCCCCGACGGATACAGAACCGTTTTCAACCTGTTTGAAATCGACGGATACTCACACCTCGAAATCACGAAAATGCTTGGAAGCTCCTACAGCACCACGCGCTCACAACTTTTCAAAGCGAAACGCCTGTTGAAACAGAAAATCGAGACCTACCTTGGCAAAGAATTTAAGGATCAAATAGAGAAAAAATAATATGAAGGAACAGGAAATTGGCAAACTGTTTAAGGAAAAGCTGGCTGGCTACCAAACCCCTCCCCCCGAAGGAGTATGGAACCGCATTCAGCAGGACGCCTCGCTGAAGAAATTCAACCGCAGTCGCGCTTTCCATCGCGTGGCCACTCGCATCATTCTGCCAATTATTGGCGCAGTCGCAGTGGTTTCCACCATCTTGGTCATTGCCTTCAACAACAATAACAACCTTGATAACCAACCTGTTGTCAAGGAAACACCCGCCATCGCCCAAACAGTTGAAACAACACCAGAAGCGACATCCCCCACCCTCATTTCCTCACCCGCCACGGCAACTCCCGCCGTGGAAATTCCTGCCAAGCCAAACAATGGCGTTCGCGAATTCATCCTTCCCGCTAATTCTACACCGCTAAAAACAAACGTCATCACTTCCGACTTAGCCTCCTCCGACCCATCCGAAACCACCTCCACGCCCATCCCCACCACTAAACCGGCTTCTACTACTCCCCCAGTCTCCAATCAAACTCAAGCAACAAACGCTAAAATCAGCGAAAAACCAGATGTTGCTTATAATCAACAGATTAACAATCCATCCAACGATATCAGAATCGAAGAAACGCCTCCAACTCTGCCAAAATCTGACAAAACCGGTATGCTTCGCTACAGCAAGGATACCTCGGTTTGCCGTAATTCCCCGCTAAACCTTTACGTTGAAAATGCCGCCAGCGTTCATTGGAGCATCGGTTCCAACGATCCCGTCATCACCATTTATCCGGAAGAGAACACGCAGATTTACGCCAACGTACAGACGATGGACAAAGTGGATACGACTATTTACGTGAATATCAACGTATTCGACTGCGAACTGTTCGTACCGACCGCTTTCACTCCCAACGGCGACGGACTGAACGACGAATTTCTGGTTCATGCACCGATGGAAATCTCCAACTTTGAAATGCTGATTTTTGACAAGATGAGCCGGAGCCTCTTCCAGACCAAGGAAATCAACTACGGCTGGGACGGCACCTCGCAAGGCAAGCCCCTGCCTCCGGGCACCTATTTCTACGTCATCACCTACCGCGATGCGCTCAACGAAAAGCACGTGATGAAAGGTCAACTCGTGCTCATCCGATAAACATCCTTTACATATAATTTATAAGAAGGAATCCGTGAATAGTGGATTTGGCAAAAGCCACCAAGAACGATGAAATCCTGCATTGAACGACTGTTCACAATCACCACCACTCTTTATCTTTTTACGCGCCGCATCACGCCAGAAACGACCGATTTGACTAACGTCCGCTCGTTGTACATCACCACAGCAACGTAAACCAGCAACAGCAATGTATTGACAACCAATGTGATGGCAAGACTATCGGGATACAAGAATTCCTTTAGGTACTTGCATGCGAAGAAGATTGCGAGCGCAAGAGCGAAATAGCCGAAAATAGGTTTCAGGTTATAGGGCACCGGATTTTTCTTCTGGCCGAGGAGATAGGATATCACCATGCAGACGCCATAGCCGGCAAAACCACCCCACGCGCAAGCCACATAGCCGATTCTCGGGACAAAGACAAAGTTGATGGCGAGCAAAACGATGCAGCCGATGGCGGAAATAATCGCGCCCCACCAAGTCTCGTCATTCAGTTTGTACCAGAAGGAGAGATTGAAATAGATGCCCATGAAAATCTCGGCCATCATCACAATTGGCACCACCTGCAAGCCTTCCCAATAGTCGCTTTTGATGATGTATTTCAGAATGTCGAGGTAGGCCACCACAGCCACGAAAGCCAGCAGCGTGAACAACACGAAGTACTTCATCACCTTTGCCTGCGACTCCTTGCTTTTCCGCCCCTCCGCCTTGTTTTCGCCGAAGACGAACGGCTCGTATGCATAGCGGAACGCCTGCGTAATCATCGCCATAATCATAGCGATTTTGACGCACGCCCCATAAATGCCCAACTGCACCTCCCCTTCCGGACCCGGCACAATAAAGCGGTAGCAGATTTTGTCCGCCACTTGGTTCATAATGCCGATGATGCCCAAAAGCAGCAGCGGCCAAGTGTATTTCAGCATCTGCTTCATCATACCGGAATCGAAGCCGTAACGCAGGTTTTTCAATTCGGGCAGGAAGCCGAACGTGATGAGCGCGGTGCAGATTAGATTGACCACAAAGATGTAACCGACTTGATAATCAGGTTGATACCAACTCATTAGCGAAGGATGGCTTTGCGCCAACGAAGGCGCGGCGAGGAAGATAAATAGGTTGAGTCCGATGTTCAGAAAGACGAAAGAGAGCTTGAGCGCGGCGAACTTCAGGGCTCTTTTCTGGTAGCGGAGATAGGCGAACAGAATGGCCTGGAATGCATCCAACGCAACGACAATCGCCATAATCTCAATGTATTCGGGGTGCGCGGAATAGCCTAATGCGGAGGAGAGCGGCCCGAGGAACAGCGTACACAATGCAACGAAGACAAGCGCAACGCCGCCGACTGCCAACGAAGAGGTGGAGAAGGCCTTCAACGGATTGACCCCGTCCTTGTTCGCAAAACGGAAAAAGGTGGTCTCCATGCCAAAAGTTAGCAGAACCAGCAGAAAA
>ONXT01000052.1 GCA_900321845.1 uncultured Bacteroidales bacterium
AATAGACTTTGAAGTACTTGGCCTTAAGGGCGCCTCCGTTAGAAAGCTCGTTCCAGACCTCCTCTTTGCGGTAGAACCAGCCGAAGAAGATGGTGAAGGCGAGGGCTCCGATGGGCATGAAATAGGTCGCGGTCAGCTCGTCGAACAGGTCGAATACGCAGAGCCCGCCGATGGTGAAGTCGCTCCACGTGCCCAACGATAGCGAGCATACCGCACCGATGGCGAAGATGACAAATGAGATCAGGATGGTGGCGGTGATGCGCTTCATCTTCAGTTCCTCTACTGCCCAGAGAACAAGGATTTCCAGCAGCGAAATGGTGGAAGTGAGGGCGGCGATGGCGAGGAGAACGAAGAACAAGAGGGCAAAAACCATACCTAACGGCATGTTGTTGAATACGTTGGGAAGGGTGATGAAGACGAGGCTCGGGCCACTTTCAGGGCTGAGGCCGAAAGCGAAGACGGCGGGGAAGATGGCGATGCCGGCCAGCAGCGCAATCAGTGTGTCGGTGCCGGCGATGCAGACACTGGTCTTCAGCAGGTCGTCGTTCTTGCGGATGTAGGAGCCGTAAGTGACGAGCAGCCCCATGCCGATGCTCAGTGAGAACATGGCCTGTCCAAGTGCGGATAGCACACCTGTGGCTGTGAAGTTGTTGAAATCGGGTTTGAACAGGAACTTGAGTCCTTCGCTAGCGCCGTCAAGGGTGACGGAGCGGACGCAGAGCAGAATCATCAACAGAAAGAGAATCGGCATCAGGATTTTGGTGAACTTCTCAATGCCCTTTTGAACTCCCATGACCACGATGATGCCTGTGAGAATCAAGAAAGCGGCTTGAGTGATGAGAGGCAGGTAAGAGCTTTGGGTGAATTGGGTGAAAATCTCGCCGACGGCTGTTGCATCCTTGCCTGCGAAACTACCGGTGGCTGAAAGAGCAATGTAGTTGAGGGTCCAGCCGGCCACTACGCTATAGAAGGAGTAAATCATGAAGCCGCAGATGAGGCCGAGAATGCCGATGCCCATCCAGCCCTTGTGCTTGGGGCTGAGTACGCGGTAGGCACCTACCACGTTGCTTTGCGAGCGACGCCCGATGGCGAATTCCGTCATCATCAGCGGAACGCCGAGGAAGATGACGAAGATGATGTAGATGAGGAGGAAGGCACCGCCACCGTTCTGGCCGAGGGTGTAGGGGAATCTCCAGATGTTGCCCAGCCCGATGGCAGAGCCCGCTGCCGCCGCTATCGCACCGATATTGGAGGTGAATCCGCGTTGATTGTTTTCCATTTTTGATGTTTTTGAAAAAATGAGGGCAAAATTAGTGATTTTTTTTCATTAGGGAATTATTCTTCTCTCTTCATCCTTCTTAAAAATATCCATAACATCATCGCGGTTACAATGGCGGCGCACAGGTCGGCGCAAGGCATCGCCCACCACGCACCATCCAGCCCGAAAACCGGCGGCAAAAGAATGATGAAGGGAATCAGGAAGATGATTTGGCGGGAAAGCGCAAGAAAGATGGAGACTTTCGCCTTGCCGATGGATTGGAAAAAATTGGAGGTCACCACTTGGAATCCGACGATGAACACCATTCCACAACACATTCGCATCGCACGCGCGGTGAGTCGAATCACCTCTTGGTTGTCGGTGAAGGCGCGGGCGATGTACTCTGGCATCAGTTGCACCGCCGCAAAACCGACGATACTTACCATCGACCCCCATTTCACTGCCAGCTTGTAGGTGGCCATGGTGCGGTCCATCTGCTTCGCCCCGTAGTTGAAGCCGACAATCGGTTGCATGCCGTGGGCCAGCCCCAGCACGATGGTGATGATCAGCGCCAGAATGCTGTTCACAATGCCGAATGCCGCCACGGAGAGGTTGCCCCCGTACTCAATCAGCCGCCAGTTCATGAGAATGGCGACCAAGCTGGAGCAGACGTGGATGACGAACGGCGCCAGTCCGATGGCGAAGACGCTGCCGATGAGCGAGGTGTCAAGGCGCATCGCCGATTGTTTGAAATGGATGTAGTTTTTCTTGCTGATGAAGTGTGCCAGTACCCAAATCATGCCGATGAACTGGGAGATGACCGTGGCGGTGGCGGCTCCGCGGATTCCCCAATGGAAAACGAAGAGGAAAAGCGGCGCCAGAATCAGGTTGCAGCCGACGGTCATCAGCACCGAAACCATTGCCTTCGTTGGATAGCCGGAGGCTCGCATGATGCTGTTCAGCCCGAAAAAGATGTGGGTGATGGGATTGCCAATGAGGATAATCTGGATGAAGTCGCGGGCGAAGGGGATGGTTTCCTCGTCGGCCCCGAACAGATAGAGGATGGGGTCGAGGAAGATGAGGGCGAGGACGGAAAAGAGAATGCTGATTATGATGTTGAGTATCAGCGCGTTGCTGAGGATTTGCTGCGCATCGTCCAACTTCTTCTCACCCATCTTGATGGAGGTGAGCGTTCCGGAACCGGCACCCACCAGCGTGCCGAGCGCCGTTGCTAAGTTCATCACGGGCAAAGTGATCCCCAATCCAGCCAAGGCAATCGCACCGACCCCTTGCCCAATAAACATCCGGTCGATGACGTTGTACAGCGAAGAGGCCGCTGTGGCTATAATCGCAGGCATGGCAAACGACCAAAGCAACTTTCGAATGTTTCCGGTTTCTAATTCGGTCGTGTGAGACATGGGGCGCGAATTGTTATGGCTCCTACTTTCTATTCCCTATCTCAATGAAAGTCTCCGCGCAGTTCGCGATATCGTTTTCTCGCGTCAATTGTATAGAGGCTATCGGGATAAACGGTTAGGATTTTCTGGTAATACTCCATCGCTTTGTTGGAGTCCTTGAGGTTGTAGTCGTAGAGTTGTGCCATCAAGAAGGTGGCATCGTCGCCAAGGAGCTCGTAAGTGTAGTCTGTAATCACTTTGTTCAGAAGCTGTTCCGCGCCGAGGTAGTCTTTTTTCTTCAAGCATATTTTCGCTTTCTGGTAATAGACGTCGTCGGCCAATTTCCCGTAAGGGTCAAGGATGAGGATGGAGTCCAGCATTTGCAGGGCATCGTCATCTTTGTTCTGGAACATCAGGAAGTCGGCTTTGGCATAGTAGCGAAGCGGCATGTTGCTTTTTGCATCGGAGGCGAAAAGTCCCTCATCGCTGTCTTCGTCGGTCTCTTCATCTTCGGCTTCGTTGTCGGAGATGATGAAGGAGAAGTACATGGCATCGTTGGCGATGAACTTGGAGGTGGCGGCGCGGAGCACGTCCAGCTGGCTTTTCGCCCAAGCGAATTCACCGATGTAGAACGACAGTTTCGCATTCTTGAACTTGGCGGTTTGACCAATCAAATCGTTGGGAAGGTCTTTGTCAACTTGCGAGTAGAGGAGGGTGGCATCCCACACATTCCCCTGATAGAGGTAGATGTCGGCGAGGTCGATTTTGTACTGTCCTTTCTCTTTCGGGTCGCGTGCGCTGTTGGTGATGGCTTGGTTGAGCAGTTCGATGGCCTGTTCGGGCTTGTTGACATAGAAGGCCAGCAGATGTGCGTACTTCCGGGTCCATTCTGAAGTGCTTTTTGTCAGTCCGAACTCGTCCAAGGTCTGTTTGAACTCAGATTCCAGGACTTGGGCTTGTGTCGGGTCGATAGGGGAGGTGGAGGAGAGCTGTTCGTATTTGACATTGAGGAGCATGAATCGCGATTCTGTTGAAAATCGGCTTTCGGAACCTTTGGCTATCAGGTAGTTGAGTGCTTCAATAGCAACGGGGTAGTCCTTACTTGCGATAGCTTCGCAGGCGAGGTCGTACACACGGGCACCCTCGCCTTTGTACTTGCGGTCGATGGATTTGGCGATGAGCAGTGCATCGGCATAGTCGCGGTGCTGCTGGTAAATCCATTGAAGCAGATTCATGTAGCAGCTGTTGTCGGGGGCTTCCGACGAGCGGCGTAGCAGAGCGTTCTTGGCTGCTTGAAAGCGTTGGTCGTCTTCGTCGCCGGCCAGCAGGTTCTGGAGAATCTGCTGCACGCTGGAGAGCTTGCTGTTGTCGTCGTTCTTGACCATGTTCAGCGCCTCCTCCACAACGAGGTCGGTGCGCCCCATCTCCGTATATGCCTTGGTCAGCTCAGTGGTGAACAGCTGGTTGTCGTTCAGTAATTTGCGTCCCCGTTCCAATGTGCTTACCGCGTATGGGTACTGCTTCCTGGCCAAAAAGGCGTTGTACAGCTCTTTGACGGAATTCTCCTGGGCGGGCACATCCTTGATGGCATCCATATACACTTTGTCGGCCGCCGCTTTGTCGCCGCTGGTTTCATACACGTAGCCCAAGTCGATTTTGTAGCGTTGCGTTTTGGGTGAGAGGCGCTGCTGTTTTTTGACGATTTTTTCCGCCTCTTTGAAATCACCCAATTGCAGCAGCGTTTGGTAGTAATAATAATATATGTATGAGTTCGGGTTGGAGTTATAGACCTTTTCAAACATCTGCGCGGCCTTGTCGTATTCCGCATTTTGGAAATACTGAATGCCCAACTGCTCCTCCTGCGGGCGTTGCTTTTGGGCGAACCCGCTGAAAGACAGCAGAATAAGCAGGAATAGGGTGAGCAGCTTTTTCATCCGTTGAGGTGGCAGAAAAGTTAGTCGATGATGTCGAAATGGGTGTAGGGACGGAGCACTTCGGGCACGACGATCCCTTCGGGGGTTTGGTAGTTCTCAATGATGGCGGCCATCACGCGCGGGAGGGCGAGGGCGCTGCCGTTCAGTGTGTGGGCAAGGCGCATTTTGCCGTTCTCATCTTTGAAACGCAGCTTCAGGCGGTTGGCCTGATAGCTTTCAAAGTTGGAGATGGAGCTCACTTCCAGCCATTTCTCTTGTGCGCGGGAGAAGACTTCAAGGTCGTAGGTGAGGGCGGAGGTGAAGCTGATGTCGCCGCCGCAGAGACGAAGCACGCGGAAGGGCAGTCCGAGGCGTTGGAGCAGCGACATGCCGTACTGTTTCATCTCTTCCAGCGTTTCGTAGGATTTGTCGGGATGTTCCACTTGTACGATTTCCACTTTGTCGAACTGGTGGAGGCGGTTGAGGCCGCGCACGTCTTTGCCGTAGGAGCCGGCTTCGCGGCGGAAGCAAGCGGAATAGGCACAGTTCTTGATCGGAAAGTCGCTGGCTTTCAGGATGGTATCGCGGTAGATGTTGGTGACGGGCACTTCGGCGGTGGGGATGAGGTAGAGGTTGTCGAGGTCCACGTGGTACATCTGTGCTTCCTTGTCGGGCAGCTGTCCGGTGGCATAAGCGGAGGCTTCGTTCACCACGTAAGGCGGTTCCACTTCGCGGTAGCCGTGCTCGCTGGCGGAGTCGAGGAAGAAGTTGATGAGGGCGCGCTGCATCTTGGCGCCTTTGCCTTTATAAACGGGGAATCCGGCGCCGGTGATCTTGACGCCCAGCTCGAAGTCGATGATGTCGTATTTCTTTACGAGCTCCCAGTGGGGAAGGGCGGGCGTACTGAAGGCGGAGGCATCTCCTTCCTGGTAAACCACCTCGTTGTCCTCAGCGCCTTTGCCGCAGGCAACGGAGGTGTGCGGCATGTTCGGCAGCAGCACCATCAGCTCATTGATCTTGCGGTCCTTGTCGGAAAGCTCGGTTTGAAGTTCTTTCTCGTCGGCTTTGAGTTGGGCGGTTTGCGCCTTCATGGCCTCGGCTTCGTCGCGTTTGCCCTCCTTGAACAATTGCCCAATGGACTTGGCCAGTTTGCCCTGTTCCATCAGATTGTTGTCCAAGGTCTTTTTCGTCTGACGAATCTGCGTGTCGATTTCAAGGATATTGTTAATCAATTCCGTAGCATCAAAATTTTTAACCTTCAGTCTTTCAATGACATACGAAGGATTTTCACGAATGACTTGTATCTGTAGCATAACATTAATTTTTGGGGTGCAAATTTACTGAAATTGCGTGAAGTATGGGACTTATGAGGTTATTTTTTGAAAAATTTTAAGAATCCTCGTCATATAGAATTGGATTTGGGAAGGAGATGGCGTTTTTATTCCTTCTTTCAAAATATATTTTCTTAAAACACAATTTATTGCAAATAGATTTGTATCTTTGCAGCCGTTTAAAAATGCGTATCTATGGGATTTTTTTCTATTTTTTCAAAAGAGAAGAAAGAAGAGCTGAATAAGGGGCTGGAAAAGTCCAAGGAAAGCTTTTTCGCGAAGTTGGCGAAGACGGTCATCGGCAAGTCGAAAGTGGATGACGAGGTGTTGGACAATCTTGAGGAGGTTCTGGTGACGTCGGATGTGGGGGTGGAAACCACTTTGAAAATCATTGAGAGAATCCAGTCGCGTGTTTCCCGTGACAAGTATTTGGGTACGGGTCAGTTGAATGAGATTTTGCGCGAGGAGATCGGGAATTTGCTGATGGAGAACAACCAGGAGAGCCTCTCCGATTTTGAGATTCCGCAGCTGGACCGCCCGTATGTGATTATGGTGGTGGGCGTGAACGGAGCAGGTAAGACGACGACCATCGGCAAACTGGCCTATCAATACAAGAACAAAGGATATTCGGTGATGTTGGGTGCGGCCGACACTTTCCGTGCCGCCGCCGTTGACCAGCTTCAGGTTTGGGCAGAGCGTGCCGGTGTCCCGATTGTGGTCCAACCGATGGGCGCTGACCCCGCGTCCGTGGCCTTCGACACCGTGAAGTCCGCCGTCGCCAAGAAGTGCGATGTCGTGCTGATTGACACGGCTGGCCGCCTGCACAACAAAGCCAACTTGATGCGTGAGTTGACTAAAATAAAGAATGTTACCGGCAAACTGCTGCCCGGCACCCCTGACGAAATCCTGCTCGTTTTGGATGGCTCCACCGGCCAGAATGCCATAGAACAGGCCAAGCAATTCACAGCTGCAACGGAGGTTAATGCGTTGGCAATCACTAAGTTGGATGGAACGGCCAAGGGAGGTGTCGTCATCGGCATCTCCGACCAGTTCAAGATTCCGGTGAAGTATATCGGGGTAGGGGAGAAGATTGACCAGTTGCAGGTGTTCAACCGTCAGGAATTTGTGGATTCGTTCTTTCCGGAGGGTGGCATGTAGAGCCGTTCCCTGCTGAATTCGCAGCCGCAATACAATTGGTTGTAAGACCCGTTTTCCTCTAACAAGGTGTTTCTGCGTTCTTGTAGTCCGCCCTTGCGCCAGTTCTTGTCCCAGAACCGTACGTCGGGGTAGCGGGCGGCGGCTTCGTTGCCGGCTTCGGCAATTTGCGCCAAATCCTTCCAGCGCGATGAGCCCAAGGTGGTGGCTATCAGTGAAAAACCATGTTCGTGCGCATATCTCGCCGTTTCTGCCAACCGGTATTTGAAGCATTCCAGGCATCGGTTCCCGCGTTCAGGCTCCTGCTCCCTGCCGGCGGCTACCTGGCAAACCCATTCCGCGTGGTCGTAGTCCCCGTCCACAATCTCAATGCCCAGTTTCTGTGCGTACTTCGTACACTCGTTTTTGCGGATCAGATACTCTTCCTCCGGGAAAATGTTCGGATTGAAATAGTACAACGTGGGCTGCCAGCCATTTTGCAGCATCCATTCCAGAATGGCCGCCGAACAAGGCGCACAACAACAATGCAGTAAAACGTTCATTATGAGGGGGATGTTTGAGGTTCTGGGGCATTATTCCTTAAAAAAAAGTAGGGCCGATGAGCATCAACCCTACATTTTTCTGTGTTTATGTTGGATGTTAGTCGTTGTATTCGTAGAAGTAGGAGGTCATGTTGTTGATGGTGTTGGTCATGTTGCCGATAACTTGGGTGGTGACCTTTTGTTCAGTCATTTGAGTCGGGTATTTGTGGTCAACGCTCGGGTAGGTGTAGGTGTAGTCCCAAGTGGTGTTATTCCATGCGGAGTTGGTTTGGTGAATTGTGGCGGGCGCATTCTTGGATTGGTTGTAGCCATTGTTTTCGTCGCCATTGTTGAAGAGTTTGTAGAATGGGTTCATGTAGTCGCTGTAGGTGTAAGTGAAGACTTGTTCCACATTGGCAGTGTTGTTGCGCATAGTGGCTTTTTCAACGTTAGCACCATCGTACTCGAAAGTGACGACCATTTCGGTTTTGCCTTTGCAACCGCGCAGTGCTTCGGCTTGCATGATTTTGCCGAAATCGCAGGCGAATTCAGGAGCGATGAAACGCATGGCGGATTCGGCCATTTGGCTCTTCATGAACTCGTCGTCGAGGGTGATGTCTATTTTGCTGACGAGTTTGCCGTCGTGTGTGAATTTCATGGTGCCGACTTCGTCAGAGCCTTCGGTGATTTTGATATTGTCGAAAAATCTTCCATCGTAATTGTAGGTCATCGTGTAAGTGCCGTCGGAGATGCTCTTCACCTGTTTCTTGTCGTAAGTGAAGGTTTCGGTGTAGCTGTTGTCTCCGATGGGGTCGGTATCGGCATGTTTGATGCTCATCAGCAGTTTGCCATCCCAATCCCAAGTTTCAGTCAGGACTTTGTCCTGTCCTTCATTTTGGACGTAGATTTTCGCGATTTTTTCTTTCGGTTTGTAAACGCCATCCTTGTTGCAGGAAGTGAGTCCGATAACAACTGCGCAGACTAAAGCTGCCATTGCGATTTTTTTGATGCTTTTCATATTGGTTGGTTTATTGATGTTTTTTCGCCTACTCTTTGCGCTTTTCGGCTTCCGCGAAAATTATTATTGACTTAAATTATTGGTTTTCAATTGATTATAATCATCATCATTTCTTGAAAACCAAGTTGCAAATATACAAGATTTTCAAGGTAAAAAAACCAAAAAAATTTTTTTTGATTTTTTATAAATTATGTAACTTTGCGCTCTCAAAATTTTATGCAAATGGGTGATAAATTATTGAACGTTTCCGGCTCTCCGCACGTGCATGGCGACGAGTCCGTGAAGAAAATAATGTGGTCGGTGGTCATTGCCTTGATGCCGGCTTTTTTGGTGTCAGTATTCTATTTCGGCCT
>ONXT01000197.1 GCA_900321845.1 uncultured Bacteroidales bacterium
AAATGATGTGAAGCAGATTTCAAGGGATAATGCGGCGGCGCAAGAGAAAGTCAAGTATTCGCTCGCCATTATCTCCTGCGATTCAGACACCCCTTGCGCGGAGCAACTGAACTTTCTCCGCCAGCAGGAAATCCCATCCTCAACGGAAATCCTTGGTGTTCTCGACACGATCATCCGTTCAGATAACGACGAGTCAAGCCGTCTCAGTGATTCCATTATAAAAATTGAGGCTGGTTTGAAAAAAGTCAATGACAATTTGAGCACGCTCAACCGCTTTGAAGAAGACCAGAGCAAGCTTCTCTCTGCGCAGAAAACGCTCCGTCAGAAAATGGATGAGTTGCCCTCAGATGAAGATTTCAACAAACTCCAAAAGGAGCGCCAGACAACCAAGGATGATTTGAACGCACAGATGGTCAAGTTGAATGCCGACCTGCCCAAGTACAGCCAATACAATCAATTGAACTCGGAGATCAAGTCGTTGGAGGAATCAATTCCAAATGATGAGAAGTCCTTGAAATCCAAGAATGATCAGGCGGAGAAAAAAGAAAAATACATTGCCGCGCTGAAATTGGAGAATGATTCTCTTCAGAGGGCTGGCGAAAACCTGCAGCGGTTTAACGCATCTTTGAAAGAGAAAAAGGAGCAGTTGAATGGTTTGAAAGATTTGTCGGACTCGCTTTCCAAGTTTGACACAGCCAAATCCGATTTAGAGAGATGGCAGGAAGGCGTCGAAAAACTGATAGCGCAACATACTGCGGCTGAAGCTAATTATACCCGTCTTTCCAATCGCTTCTTGGCAGAGCAGGCCGGCATAATGGCGGAGCATTTGGAAGAGGGACAGCCTTGTCCGGTTTGCGGTTCCGTCCATCATCCTCATGTTGCGCAGAAATCGCAGGATGCTCCTTCAGAAATCGATGTTAAAAATGCAAAAGAAGAGGCCGACAAATTACAGAGCCGTGTCGTAACCGGCACGAAAAAATGCAGCACGCAGCTGGGTATCGTCAATTCCCAAAAGGATGCCATCCATCAGAATACTGTAAAACTGTTCAAGGAAGAAATCCCTATGGAACAGCTCTCGGCGAGAATCGCTGACAAGCAAAATACTCTGAATCAGGAGATTGGTTCGCTCAATCGGGATATTGAGACAGAGAGGAAGAACATGAATCGTCGCGATGAACTGGCGAAGTTGATACCTGAGGAGGAAGGAGCGTTGAAGGATTTGAAAGAGGGTGAAAACGGCATCCTTGCCCTGACGGGGAAGATTTCGGCGGACAAAGCCGCGCTGACGGAGAAGCGCAATCTTCGGGATTCTATGTCTAAAGAATTGGAATACAAGGATTTGGATTCTGCAACCTCGGCACTCAAGGATTTGGAAAAGCGTCGTGACGGTATTCAGCACGAATTTGATGCTGCTAATCAAGCCCGCAATGATGCAAAAGCCGAAATTGAACGTCTGAATGGCGAAATCAAGTCGTTGAACGATCAGCTCAAGGCTGGTTGCAGTATTGACCGTAATAAAGAGACCGAGAAGTTGAATGAACTTTCAGCCCAGAAGAAGCAGCAATTGGAGCGCCGTGATGTCATTGTGGGCCGGCAGAAGCTCAATGAGAGCGCAAGGTACGAGATTGAGAGGATGTCGGGTAAAATCGAGTCGCTTGCCGAGGAATTCCTGTGGAAGAAATCCTTGTCGGATACCATCGGAGGCAAAATTTCCGGCAGGGAGAAGTTCTCGCTGGAGACCTACGTGCAGACCGCCTATTTTGACTGCATCATCGAGCGCGCCAACGAGCGCCTGAAAATCATGTCGAAGGGAAAGTACGAGTTGAAACGCAGGGAGTCGGCAACCAAGAACCGCGGGCAGGTCGGTCTCGACCTGGATGTGCGTGACCATTACAACGACAGCCTTCGCGATGTGAAGAGCTTGTCGGGCGGGGAGAAGTTCATGGCATCCTTGGCGTTGGCGCTCGGACTTTCGGATGAAATCCAGCAGAGTTCCGGCGGCGTGAAATTGGACACGATGTTCGTGGACGAAGGGTTCGGCTCGCTGAGTCAAGGCGATGCACTCGATAACGTCATTCGGGTTCTGAACGAGCTCTCGCAGGGGAGCAAGCTGGTGGGTATCATCTCCCATGTGGAAGAACTGAAGAAAATAGACAAGCAAATCGTCGTCAAAAAACAAACGACAGGCGGCAGCACGGCGGAAATAATTATTTAGGATGCCAATTCTCACATCTCAATTAATTTCGCTACTTTTGCATCCGCAATTTTGCACCGTTTATTTTACTTAATTCATTATGGATTATAACTTTAGAGAAGTTGAAAAGCGCTGGCAGGAAGCCTGGAAGGAACAAAAGGTCTATCATGTTGAGGAAGATGAGTCTAAACCGAAATTTTATGTGCTGGATATGTTCCCCTATCCCTCAGGGGCGGGGCTGCACGTCGGTCACCCGCTCGGCTACATCGCCTCCGACATCTACGCGCGCTTCAAACGCCAGAAGGGCTTTAACGTACTGCACCCGATGGGCTATGACGCTTTCGGTCTGCCCGCCGAACAGTACGCCATCCAGACCGGACAGCACCCTGCCATCACCACACGCCAGAATATCGCCCGCTATCGCGAGCAACTCGACAAAATCGGCTTCTCTTTCGATTGGGACCGTCAGGTGATTACCGCCGACCCCAAGTATTACAAATGGACACAATGGGTTTTCATCCAACTCTTTAACAGCTATTATTGCAACAAGTGCGACAAGGCGCGCCCCATCAGCGAACTGGTTGAGTCTTTTGCCAAACAAGGTACGCAAGGTCTCGATGCCGCCTGCACGAAGCCGCTCTCTTTCACTGCCGACGAGTGGAACGCGATGAGCGAGAAGGAGCAGCAGACCACTTTGCTGAACTACCGCCTGGCTTACATTGCCGACACGTGGGTGAACTGGTGTCCGAAGTTGGGCACGGTGCTTGCCAACGACGAAGTGGTGAACGGCGTTTCCGAACGCGGCGGCTATCCAGTGGAGCGCAAACTGATGAAACAGTGGATTCTGCGCGTTTCCGCCTACGCCGAACGTTTGCTCAAAGGATTGGAAACGTTGGAGTGGAGCGATTCCATCAAGGAGATCCAACGCAACTGGATTGGTCGTAGCGAGGGAGCTTTCATCCGTTTCAAAATCGAGAATAATGAAAACACCTTGGACATTTTCACCACGCGTCCCGACACGATTTTCGGCGTATCCTTTATGGTGATGTGCCCGGAACACGCGCTGATTGAACAGATTACCACCCCCGAACAGAAGGCGGAAGTTGACAAATACGTCTATTGGGCACGCAACCGCTCCGAAACCGAACGCCAGACCGACGTGAAAAAGGTCAGCGGCGTTTTCACCGGTGCGTACGCCATCAACCCGTTTACCAATGAGAGAATTCCGATTTGGATTGCAGAATACGTTCTCGCTGGCTACGGCACGGGCGGCATCATGGCCGTTCCCGCTCACGACAGCCGCGACTACGCCTTTGCCAAGCATTTCAATCTGCCGATCCGCGAAGTGATTGGAGGTGGCGATATCAGCAAGGAGGCGTTTGAAACCAAGGATGGCACTTGCGTCAACTCCGGCTTCATCACTGGAATGAGTGTGAAAGAGGGCGGCAAAGCCATCATTGAAAAGGTTAAGGAGATGGGAATCGGCTATGGCACAGTGAATTACAGACTGCGCGATGCGATTTTCAGCCGTCAGCGCTATTGGGGTGAGCCCTTCCCGATCTACTACAAAGATGGTGTCCCCTATGCACTTCCGGAAGACAAGTTGCCGCTGCTTTTGCCTGAAGTTGACAAGTATTTGCCGACGGAGACAGGCGAGCCGCCCTTGGCGCGCGCTGCAAGTTGGAAAACCGAAGATGGTTGTCCTTACGAGTGCAGCACCATGCCTGGCTTTGCTGGTTCCAGTGGCTATTATCTCCGCTATATGGACCCGCATAATGATGAAGAGTTCGTTTCCCAAAAGAAAAACCAGTATTGGCAGCAGGTCGATTTGTATGTTGGTGGCTCCGAACACGCCACTGGTCACCTCATCTATTCCCGCTTCTGGAACAAATTCCTCTTCGATTTGGGGCTGGTTTGCAAGGATGAACCCTACGCCAAACTGATCAATCAAGGTATGATTCAAGGTCGCACGAACTTCGTTTACCGAATTGTTAATACCAATCAATTTGTATCTTTGAATTTGAAAGATCAATATGAGGTGACGCCGATTCGCGTGGATGTCAATATTGTTCACAACGATGTTCTTGATATAGAGGCATTTAAGCAGTGGAGGCCGGAATTCAACCATGCTGAATTCATCTTGGAGGATGGCAAATATGTGTGCGGTTGGGAGATTGAAAAGATGTCGAAATCGAAGTACAATGTGCAGAATCCGGATGATTTGGTGGAAAAATACGGTGCCGACACGCTCCGTCTGTACGAGATGTTCCTCGGACCGATTGAGCTTTCCAAGCCGTGGGACACCAATGGAATCGAAGGAGTCTTCCGCTTTATGCGCAAGTTCTGGCGGCTCTATTTTGATGCCAACGGCAACTTCAGAGTCATGGACGACGAGCCGACGCGCGACGAGTACAAGATCCTGCACAAGACCATCAAGAAGGTGGAGGACGACAACGAGCGCTTCTCCTTCAACACGACAGTCAGTGCGTTCATGATTGCTGTGAACGAACTTTCGGAGTTGAAGTGCGCCAAGCGGAAAATCTTAGAGCCCATGGTGGTGCTGATTTCCGCGTATGCTCCGCACGTGGCTGAAGAGCTGTGGCATCTGCTGGGACATTCCGATTTTGTGGTCGATGCCACATTCCCCCAATTCGAAGCATCCTATTTGGTTGAAAATGAGGCGAAATATCCCGTCTCCTTCAATGGCAAGACTCGCTTGCAGAAGGTCTTCCCCGCGAACATGGCCCCGAAGGAGATCGAGGCAGCTGTCCTCGCCGACCCCGACGTGCAGAAGTATTTGGACGGGAAAACGCCCAAGAAGGTCATCATCGTACCCAAGAAGATTATCAACATTGTCATGTAGTAACCGTGAGCAGTGATGGGTGACCGGTTGGTTCGCTTTTCATAGATCACAGTTCGCGGATTACAGTTCACTGTAATGAAATCACGGGATTTTGTATTCAACATAGCCATCCTCATTTTCCTGAACTTGCTGGTGAAGCCGTTCTGGATCTTGGGTGTGGATGTGGCGGTGCAGAATCGCGTGGGGGCGGCCGCATACGGGCTCTATTTCGCCATTTTCAATTTTACTTATATTTTCAATGTGGTGCTCGACATGGGCATCACCAATTTCAATAATCGCAATATTGCAAGATATAATATCTTGTTATCCAAGCACTTGTCAGGGATAATCTCGTTAAAGCTGCTGTTGGGTTTGGGCTATATGCTCCTTACATTCGTGGTGGCGCTTTGCATCGGCTACGACAGTCTGCATTTCAAGCTGCTCTTCTGGATGGCGATTAACCAGTTCCTCAACTCGTTCATCCTCTACCTGCGTTCCAACGTGTCGGCGTTGTTGATGTTCAAGACCGATAGCGTGTTGTCGGTTCTGGATAGGCTGCTGATGATTGTCATCTGCGGTATCTTGCTGTGGACCAATGTATTGCGCACGGATTTCAAAATAGAGTACTTCGTTTATGCGCAGACAGCCTCCTACGTGATTGCGATGCTGGTGGCGTTGGTGGTTGTTTTTAGCAAGGCAAAATTGCAGAAATTGCATTGGAACAAGGCCTTTTTCCTGATGATTTTGAAGAAAAGCTTCCCGTTTGCCTTGCTTTACTTGCTGATGGCTTTCTACAACCGCATTGATTCCGTGATGATTGAGCGCTTGTTGCCGTGCGAGATTTCCACTGTGCAGGCTGGTGTTTACGCCTCTGCCTTCCGCTTATTGGATGCGCTGACGATGATTGCCTATCTGTTCTCGGTCATTCTGCTGCCTTTGTTTTCCAAAATGTTGAAAGACAAGGAGGATTTGGGCGGCATTCTGCGTGCGGCGTTCTCGCTGTTGTTTTTCTTCTCTGTCACTGCGGTCACGATACTGCTCGCCT
>ONXT01000208.1 GCA_900321845.1 uncultured Bacteroidales bacterium
ACAGCAGCTGCACAAAGGACACAATCCGTTGGCAGAACTGCCCTGTGATACCGTGGAAGGCGTTCATTTCCCGTATTCCTACCTTATCAACTGGCCGGAAGACGGCCACCTTGACGCGTCAAAAGACTATTATATGGATGCTTGGCACTCCTTTTTCTGGGTCAACGCTTTTTCCAGTAATTTGACGAAAATGCAGGAACCCATCCTCTATAACAATAAGTTGCCGGAAGACGAGGTCGTTTTCCGATTCTCCTTTTTCCCCTCATTCCACCCGCCGGTATCCTTCCGCGTAGTGAAAGACAAGAGTAAGGTGACGCTGTATTGGAAAATTCTTATCACAGAATACGACACGCACACTTGGAAAGTGATCTCCACAACCGTGAGGGAGGGCCAGCGGAAAATGACCGCCGCGCAATATGAGCGATTACTGCAATATATGGCAATTGTTCGTCTTGATGAGCTCCCGCGTAGCAACTTAGAGATGATGATGGACGGAGCACAATGGGTGATAGAACGGGTGACCAGTCTCGGATTCAAGGCCCATTTCACCAATGTCGCCGGAAATAACATTCGGCAAATTTACAGTTTCCTGGCCAAACTCAGCGGTGAGAAATTGAAATATATCGAAAAGTATGGGTATTAAAGCCCCCGTCAAAAACTCCGCCACAACACTTGAAACGAAACATCTTTGGCGTATGAGCACGAATTCCCGAATTTGATGGCAAATTGAGAAACAAATTTCCGATATTTTTTTTTAATTTTGCGCCTTGATTTGAAAAACAAACAACCATGGCAGATTTAACAACCTCATTTGCGGGCTTGAAACTTCAAAACCCGATTATCATTAGCAGTTCTGGCCTTACTAAAAGCGCGGAAAGCAACGCCCGCCTCGCACAAGCCGGCGCCGGCGCCGTCGTCATCAAATCCCTCTTCGAAGAGCAAATCATGTTCGAAACCACACAGATGCTCAACGACAGCCCCTACGGTCACTCACAGGATTTCGACTACATGAGCACCTTCATCCGCCAACATCGGCTGGAGGAATTCTTGAACGTCATCCGCGACAGCAAGAAAAACTGCGACATCCCCGTCATCGCCAGCATCAACTGCCACAACGACGCCGAATGGGTGAATTTCGCCAAAGATATTGAAAACGCTGGTGCCGACGCCATCGAAATCAACATCCTCTCCCTTCAAATCCAAAACTCGGCAAATTACGAGCTCGGCGCCTTTGAAAAGGAACACGTCAACATCCTGAAACACCTGAAGCAAACGGTTAACCTGCCCATCATCATGAAATTGGGCAGCAATTTCACCAACCCCGTCGCCTTGGTTGATCAACTGAAATTGAACGGCGCCGACGCGGTCGTTCTCTTCAACCGCTTCTTCCCCTTCGATGTGAATATCGACACGATGCAAACCACCGCCGGCGAGGTGCTGAGCAACGGCAGCGAACTGTCGAATCCGCTGCGCTGGGCTGGCATCGTCGCCAACGCCGTGAAAAACATGGACATTGCCGTGTCCGGTGGCGTACACGATGGAGATGCCGTCGTGAAATCCCTTCTCGTAGGTGCTTCCGCCGTAGAGCTGTGCAGCGTTATCTTTGAAAAAGGCCCGCAATACATTAATGTGATGAAAGAACGCATCGCTTCCTGGATGGACAACCACAACTATGCCTCCATCGCCCAGTTCAAAGGCAAACTGAAAAACGATGATGCAGACGACACCGACCTGTTCGAGCGCACCCAGTTCATCAAGTATTTCGGCGGCAAAGAATAACATTCAGATTGTATAGGAACACATGCAATACAACGATTTTCAAGACCTGAGTCTCTCGCGTCTCGGCTTCGGCACCATGCGCCTGCCCACCAAGGAAGGTGCCATCGACACGGACCTTACCACCCAAATGATCGACTATGCCCTCGAACACGGCATCAACTATTTCGACACAGCCTATCCATACATGGGAAGCAAGTCGGAAATCGTTGTCGGACAGGCACTTGCGCGCCATCCACGCGAGAAATTCTTCCTCGCCGACAAATTCCCTGGTCACCAAATCGCGGAAACCTACTACCCCGAGGAAATCTTCGAGGAGCAACTGCAAAAGTGCAAAGTCGATTACTTCGACTTTTACCTGCTCCACAACATTTATGAAAACTCCTTCTTCGTCTATACCGACCCTCAATGGCACATCATCCCCTATTTTATTGAACAGAAGAAAAAGGGAAGAATCCGCCATCTCGGCTTCTCCTGCCATGCCAACATCGAGACGCTGCGCAAGTTCCTCGACCTTTACGGCGATGTGATGGAGTTCTGCCAGATTCAACTCAACTACCTCGACTGGACATTGCAGAAGGCGAAGGCGAAGTACGACCTGCTGACCGAGCGCGGCATCCCCGTCTGGGTGATGGAGCCCGTGCGCGGCGGAAAACTCGCCAACCTGCCTGAGGAAGATCGCCAGAGACTCGCCGCCATCCGCCCCGATGAAAGCGCCGCTGCATGGGCCTTCCGCTGGCTGACTTCCCTCCCCAACGTGAAAATGATTCTCAGCGGCATGTCCAATCTTCCCCAAATGAAAGACAACGTCAAGACCTTCTCAACCGACAAACCATTGAACAACAACGAGATACAGATGCTTTTCGACATCGCCGAGAAGATGAAGGACTCCGTGCCCTGCACCGCCTGCCGCTACTGCTGCGACGGCTGCCCCATGCAACTCGACATTCCCATGCTGATGCAATCATACAACGACTTGCACTTTGCCACCAGCCTCACTCCTGTGATGCAGATTGAGGCGTTGCCGGAAGAAAAGCGTCCATCCGCCTGCATTGCGTGCGGCGCATGTGCATCCGCTTGCCCGCAAAAGATTGACATTCCGGACATTATGGCCAAATTATCAGATTTGTACAGCAAACAACCCAGCTGGGCCAGCATGTGCAAGGAGCGGGCGGAAGAGGCCAAAAGAGCCAAGAGGTAAGAAGCCACGACAATTATTTTTTTCGTATTTTTGCCGCCGTAAATTTTTTATGAATCAAATACAGTAACACAATGACTGCTAACGAATTGAAGTACAAAGTCGCCGACATCAAGTTGGCGGATTGGGGCCGCAAAGAGATTGAGGTCTCCGAAAAGGAAATGCCCGGACTGATGGCATTGAGAGAAAAATATGGCGACAGCAAGCCGCTGAAGGGAGCCCGCATCATGGGTTCGCTGCACATGACCATCCAGACAGCCTGTCTGATTGAGACGCTGGTTGAATTGGGTGCCGACGTGAGATGGTGCAGTTGCAACATCTTTTCCACGCAGGATCATGCCGCCGCTGCCATCGCTGCCGCGGGCGTGCCCGTCTTCGCCTGGAAAGGGGAATCTCTGGAAGACTACTGGTGGTGCACCAGTCAGGCCCTCGCCTTCCCCGGCGGCAAAGGTCCCAACCTCATCGTTGACGACGGCGGCGATGCCACGCTCTTGATACACAAAGGATTCGCTGCGGAAAACGATGCAACCACCCTTGACAAGGAACCCTCATCCCATGAGGAAGCCGTTATTTTAAGCACCCTGAAGCAAATCCTGAAGGACGACCCGCAACGCTGGCACCGCACGGTAGCCGAACTGCGCGGCGTTTCCGAAGAGACCACCACAGGCGTTCACCGCTTGTATCAGATGATGGAAAACGGCGAACTGCTTTTCCCCGCCATCAACGTGAACGACTCCGTGACCAAATCCAAATTCGACAACCTGTATGGCTGTCGCGAATCCCTCGCCGACGGCATCAAGCGCGCCACCGACGTGATGATTGCCGGCAAGGTGGTGGTGGTATGCGGCTACGGCGATGTGGGCAAGGGCTGCGCACACTCCATGCGCTCCTACGGC
>ONXT01000098.1 GCA_900321845.1 uncultured Bacteroidales bacterium
CGGAAAACGTTGCCAGCCTTTTTATTTGCTAACTACTTCCTTCTTTTGTGTACGTTGGAGGAGTCGTACGATTGTTGGAGGAGGATGTCGTGAATGGTTTTGATGATGAGGATGAAAACGTCCAGTTTGTTATCGACGAACCATTTGATGGCGGCATCGTCCTTGCGGCAGGCGGCGGCGAAGGTGGATAGGAAGTCGCAGTGGTATCTTTTCAGCCACTCGATGGCGGGGTCTTCGTCGTCGATGGCATCGCTGAGGATGGCGAATTCTGGGTAGCCGTTGGCCATCAGCCATTTCAGCGCCTCCAAGTCCGAGTTGATGGCGTTGGAGAGTGCCGCCAACTCAGGAAATCCGTTGGTCATCAGAAAATCCGTGAACTTCCGCTTGCCTTTCAGACTCTCTCCCCAGGCAATGATGATTTTCGGTTCGTAATCCAATAAACTGTGCAGTTCAGCCATGTGTGTTGTCGATTTGTTGATTCGTTTTCGGGCTGCAAAAGTACTAAATTTTTAATCAGTTCGGCGCGGAATCAACCGATTCAAAATCCTGCCTCCCATTTTCTTGATTTTTTTGCGCTCCGACTGCGACGCTTGGCAAAGATGGAATAAAGGGAATGTCACGGATTCCAAGGAGCCGCGTTACCCGAATCATCTTAATATTAATTAAGAATTATGAACCATGCATTATGAATTAATTTTGTAATTTTGCAGCCGTTTTACAACTAAAAGAAATCAGCGATGATACACATTACTTTACCTGATAATTCAGTAAAAGAATTTGAAAAAGGCACGACCCCGTATCAGATTGCACAGAGCATCAGCGAAGGGTTGGCCCGCAACGTGTTGGCTGCGAAAGTCAACGACAAGGTGGTGGCTCTCAATTATGAGATTGACGAGGATGCCGCCGTCACCCTGCTCACATGGAACGATCCCGAAGGCAAGGCCGTATATTGGCACTCCTCCGCCCACCTGATGGCCGCCGCCATCGCCGAACTCTATCCGGGCGTGAAATTCGGCATCGGACCGAGCATCGAAAATGGCTTTTACTACGACATCGACTTTATGGACTACGAAATCTCTTCTGACGATTTTCCTGCCATTGAAGCCAAAATGCAGGAAATCGCCGCCCAAAAAGTGCAGTTCATACGCAAGGAGGTCTCCAAAAACGATGCCCTGGATTATTTCACCAAGAAAAACGAAGAGTATAAAGTCGAGTTGATCAACGACTTGCAGGACGGCACCATCACCTTCTACGAGAGCGGCAACTTTACTGATCTCTGCCGTGGCCCGCACCTCTTCAATACCGCCCCCATCAAGGCCATCAAGCTGTTGAACACCGCCGGTGCCTATTGGCGCGGCGACGAGCACCGCAAACAACTCACCCGCATCTACGGTATCACTTTCCCGAAAAAGAAAGAACTGGATGAATACCTCGTATTCCTCGAAGAGGCCAAGAAGCGCGACCACCGCAAATTGGGCAAGGAAATGGACCTTTTCTTCTTCTCACAGAAAGTGGGAGCGGGTCTGCCTATGTGGCTGCCGAAGGGTACCGCCCTGCGCAAACGCCTCGAAGATTTCTTGACGAAGGTGCAGAAAGAATATGGTTACCAACAAGTTATGTGCCCTCACATTGGTAATGTGGACCTGTACAAAACTTCCGGTCACTACCAGAAGTATGGTGCGGACTCCTTCCGTCCCATCACTACGCCGCAAGAGGGCGAGGAGTACTTCCTCAAACCGATGAATTGCCCCCACCATTGCGAAATCTACGCCTACAAACCACGTTCATACCGTGATCTTCCGCTCCGCATCGCTGAGTTCGGCACGGTGTATCGCTACGAACAGAGCGGTGAACTGCACGGGCTGACGAGAGTGCGCGGCTTTACGCAAGACGATGCCCACCTCTTCTGCACTCCCGACCAGATTAAGGAGGAGTTCTGCAAGGTGATCGACATTATCCTTTACATCTTCAAGACGTTGGATTTCAAGAACTACACAGCGCAGGTTTCCCTCCGCGACCCGAACAACAAGGAGAAATACATCGGCTCCGACGAGAATTGGCACAAAGCGGAAACTGCTATCATCGAGGCTGCCAAGGAGAAAGGACTGAACACTGTGGTTGAGTTGGGCGAGGCCGCTTTCTATGGACCGAAACTCGACTTTATGGTGAAGGATGCCATCGGCCGTCAGTGGCAGTTGGGCACGGTGCAGGTGGATTACAACCTGCCGGAACGTTTCAACCTTGAATACACCGGTCCGGACGGCAAGAAAATGCGTCCGGTAATGATTCACCGCGCCCCGTTCGGCTCAATGGAACGCTTTGTGGCTGTGCTGTTGGAGCATACCGCCGGCAACTTCCCGCTGTGGCTTACTCCCGACCAGGTCATCATCCTGCCTATCAGCGAGAAATTCCTGGATTATGCCGAAAATGTCCGCAAAATGCTGGATGAGCATGCAGTCCGCGCCACCATCGACCAGCGCAACGAGAAAACCGGACGTAAGATTCGCGATGCCGAAGTCAGCAAAATCCCGTTCATCTTGATTGTGGGTGAAAAGGAGGCGACAGACGGGACCGTTTCCGTACGTGAACACGGCGCCGGCGACCTCGGCGTGATGTCAATAGCCGATTTCGTGAAAGTCGTAAATGACAAAATCGACATGGAATTGCATAAATAATCCGAAAATATTGAAAAGTCATTTCTTATTAACCAATTAAATATTATAAAAATGAAAAAAGCATTAGTATTATTCGTATGCGCATTTGCGCTCATCCTCAGTGGATGCACCAAGAACAGCGATAATCCGTTGGTTGGCAAGTACAAAGGTACTTTCAAGACCGTTAAGATCAACACAAACAATAACCAACAAATTGATTCAACGGCTCAACAAAAGGAGAAGACCATCACCATTACCGAGAATCCGTTGGCAGCCGGCAACCTGTATATGGATTATTCTGTCGATTTGACGAAAGTGTCAGACAACCACTATGTATGTGAAGGTCAAAGCAGTTCTACTGCCAGTATCCTGAGCTCTCTTATTTCGTTCTGCGGCGTGAACAGCGATTATTTCAGCAACACGGTGGAGAGAATGAAAGTGGATGCACAATTCGATGGCTCAAGCACCTTGACGCTCAAAATCACCTACTTGGCTGAAATTTTGGGTGTAGAAGCCGAAATTGGTGTTTCTACCTTCACGGGAACCAAGATTGAAGAATAATACATAATCCGCTGATTGTCAAGGATGAAACCATTTAAAATCGCATTGTTCGCACTTCTTTTGGTGGCTTGTGTGGCTTCATGCGAGAAGCCGGAAAAGGATGCGGAACGGTTGGCTGGGACTTATTATGGGGTTTTCACCAACCGCTGGTATGGGCAGAACGACAAGTTCGTGAAGGAGGACGCGCCAGTAGAATTTCAACAAAATTCCTCCGACCCCGCCAGTCTGATGCTTGCCAATGCGGTTTCTCTTGAGCGCGCCGACAAGTACCGTTATCAGTCGGATGTGACTGATTCAGCGGTTGTTAGCGCGTTAATCAATGTTTGCGCCGAAACCGACAGCACCTTTTGCGGAGATCGGATTGCCCATTTCCGCTCGCAGGTCAACCGCGTGAAGATTGACGCTCACTTTGGCAGCAGCGACCTTGCCTTGAAGATAGTATTCTGTGCCGGCGTGGAAAACCGCGCCAGCACGGAATTTACTGGCACGAAATATTGATGTGAATAATGAATAGCGAGGGGAATCGCCCCCTTCTCAATTCACGGTTCGCTATGAATGGAAGAAGCAGCTTTTCTGCTTCTCTTTTTCACCCCTGCTCTTGGCACTGAACACTTTTTCACCGGTATATGGGTCGTAGCCCAGATAATACATTGCGGTGGAGTAGGTCATGGGAGTGGGGGTGAAATCTTGCACGGGCTCGATGTGCAAGTGCTGGTTCTGCACCGTTTTGTGGAGGGATTTCATATCGTCGAGCGTGCAGGCGGGATGTGCCGAGATGAAGTAGGGCACCAACTGCAGCCGCAATTTGCACTCGCTTGTGATTTTCTGGAATTTTTGGTTAAAAGTGTTAAAAGTGTTAAAATTCGGTTTACGCATTTTGCATAGGACCTTGGAAACGGTATGCTCAGGTGCCACCTTCAGCCGGCCGGAAACGTGGTGCCGGATGACATCGGTCAGGTACTCGGTCAGGCCGTTCTCGCGGTCGGTCTTTTCATCGGCGATGAGCAGGTCGTAGCGGATGCCGCTGCCGATGGTGATGTGCTTCACCCCCGCGATGGCGGCAGCTTTCCGGTAGAGCGAGATGAGTGGTTTGTGGTTGATAATCAAGTTTTTGCAAATGTTCGGGTAGATGCAGGATGACTTGGCACACTTGGCGCAGATTTCCTGATTCCGTCCGCGCATTTGGTACATGTTGGCCGATGGTGCACCCATGTCGGTGATGTGCCCTTTGAAGTAGGGGCGTTGCGCCAGATCCTTCGCCTCCGCGAGTATCGACTTTTCGGAGCGCGAACTGACAAATCGCCCTTGGTGCGCGGTGATGGCGCAGAAACTGCATCCGCCGAAGCACCCTCGGTGAATGGTGATGGAGTTCTGAATCATGGTCCACGCCGGTATTTCGCCGCGCTTGGCGTACTTCGGGTGTGGTGCATTCATCATGGAATTGAAGAGCGCGAAATGGTCCATCTCCTCCTCCGTTGCCGGCGGATAGGGCGGGTAAATTACGAGCGATTTCTTGTTATATGGTTGAATGATAGTGCGTTGCACCTTTTTGTTGCTCTCCGTTTCAAATGCCACGAAGTTCTCGCCGTAAAACCGTTTGTTGCTCAGTTCCTTCTCGAAAGGATGGAGTACGAGTGCTTCGCTTACGTTGCAGTATTTCTTCGGCTCATCGGTGAGAAAGGCGATTTGCGAACATTCTTGCAGATGGGATTCCCAATCTTCACCTTGGAAGATGCGCACCAAGTCGGCCATCGGTTTTTCGCCCATGCCGTAAACGAGCACATCGGCAGGACAATCCATTAAGATAGAGGGTTTTAGCGAATCGCTCCAGTAGTCGTAGTGGGAGAGCCTACGTAAGGAGGCCTCGATACCGCCGATGACAACGGGTGTGTCGGGAAAGAACTTCTTCACCATCTTGGTATAGACGATGGTGGCATAGTCGGGGCGGAAGCCGTGTTGGTTGCCGGGGGTGTATGCGTCGTCGTGGCGGAGACGTTTGGCAGCGGTGTAGTGGTTGACCATCGAGTCCATGTTGCCGGCTGAGATGCCGAAGAAGAGTCGCGGTTTCCCCAGTTTGGTGAAGTCGCGGCCGTCGTCCTGCCAATTGGGCTGGGGAAGCATGGCCACGCGCAGTCCCAGTCTTTCCAGCCAGCGTCCGATGACCGCCGGTCCGAACGAGGGATGGTCCACGTAGGCGTCCCCGCTGATGATAACCACATCCACGTAGTCCCACCCCAGCCATTCCAACTCTTTTTTGGTGGTTGGGAGGAAATGTTTCGTATCGGGAATCTTGCCGTAATTGGTCATCAGGCAGTTTTTTTGGAAACGCAAAATTACCGTTTTTTTTCACAATGCAGCGAAAAGTTGCGAAATTTTGCCACGATTCCCTTTCGTTTGTAAAATAAAATGGATGGAATCGCGTTACATACAAGTATTTAACCAAACAAAACTGCCTATGGAGCAAAAATCTACTATTTTGAAAAAGCAAAAATCCCCCAGACTGTTTTCCCCGCGCAAGTTCATCATCAACAATATCTTGAATTATTCCAAGGCGATGATGTTGGTGAATCTGCCGATGAACAATTCGTTTGTGGTGATGAACAACTAATTCGGAGAATTTTTTCTGTAAAGAGACAAAAAAGGTCGGATGCGAAGTCCGACCTTTTTTTATTGGTTGTTTAGTTTTCAATTCTCATTTCTCAAATTTCAATTTATTCGTATTTTTGCGCTGATATAATCCGCAAGTGTGTTGTCGCCCGAAATGATTAAGGCCATCCAGGACTACATTACATATTGATATAAATATGTTTCTATTATAAAAAATATGAATATGAAAAAACAGATTTTATCCATTATATTCGGGGCGATTGTCCTTGCATTTCTGTTGGGTACATTACAGGCACAGCCTGTCACATTGACCTTCACAGGGCGGGATGCCGCCAGCCAATACATCCAGTTGGACATGGTGTCTGTCACCAACGTAACGCGGGGCTGGCAGGAGTATCTTTTCTGGAATGATACCGTACTGGTGATGGATAATCAAATCGGAATTCATGAGGTAGAGACGCGCCATGGCACGTCTCTGCAA
>ONXT01000151.1 GCA_900321845.1 uncultured Bacteroidales bacterium
AAGACATCACTCAGCGGACGGGATACATTCCGACAGCCAGAGGCATCCGCCAACTGAACACGGTAACCCAACGAGGCCTCGCAAATGTCAATGGTATCACGATAACTCAATTGGCTAGTAGATGCCAATGTACTCCAAGTGCCGTATAGATTTCTATCAATTTGATAATCAGTAGAATAGGTTGACAATGGCGGATTGATAGGCGGCGCCCAGTCCAAAATGGCCAGTCCATTTCCCAAATTGGCCAGATAGAACTCAATGGTAGAGAGGGTATCCGAGCTGTAGCATTCGCTCGCGGAACAGGCGGCCACATAGTAGAAGCACTGGGTATTGTTCAACGCATCGGCCGCAACATGAGTGTAGGATGTGGTTGCAGCCAGATTCGGCACCTGCCCGACCAAAGTAAAGGGGACCGCCAAGTCGGTGGTGTAATAAATTTCATAGCGTAAAAAACCGGAGGTTTCGGTTGAAGCCATCCACGAGAGCGTCACCTCGCCGGCATCGTTCACGCTCAAACAACGCAGCTGCGGCGCATTGAGAGCGAACGCAGCTGTGAGACTTAAGCATAAACCAATGAAACCAATAATTTTTTTCACGGTTTAATAACGTCTAAAGGCATTTTTTATTTTTTCTGCAAAATCAACTTGTGCGCATTTGCACCCTTCGTGGTATAGATTTGCACGAAATAGGTGCCTTGGCTGAGGGATGAGAGGTCGAAAAGATAGGCATTGGCCTCCTCTTCATCCGAGAAATAGTAGGTGCGCAATGTTTTGCCATCCATATCCAAAATTGCACAAGTGAGATTCGAAACATTCTCCTTCACCTTCATACGGAACTTGCCGTGGCAAGGATTCGGATAGAGCTCGAAATCAATGATTTGAGAAGCATTGTGCATGGGATGGTTCGGAATGCCGACCTCATCTTCAAGAGGATTGTTGCTAAAGCGGATCAAGTAGCAGGAGACGCGATAGTGGGGGTTGTAACCGGCGTTGCAATCCTGACAGGTCTGCCCGCTGACGCAGTCGGGGTTGTGCGGATGGCACTGATCCCAATAAGTTGGCTGAAAGATGTAGCTGAGTTCGAAGGGCGTCCGCCAAAGTTGGTCGGAGATGTCGTAAACATAGGGTTGGGCAATCACACCGGGGCACCACCCGGCACGGTCGTACTGATAGGTTCCGCTCTGCGGCTGGCAGCCATCGGGATTGGGATAGCAGTCGGTCCACAAATCCTGCGTGTAAGTATCTTCGCCATTGACTTGAAGATGATGTACGGCATGATAAAACTCTGCGGCGTTGCCTGTGTTGTTGTCCCCCCAGCCGTGACCGGTGGTCACGAGGCGCAATTTCGCGGCTTGTACATCATCGAAAACACCAACGACAGCAGTGTCAACAGGTTGCAAATTGGCAGGATCGCCGAAGTTGTACGTCCCCTGCCACACCTCCTCTACATGCGAGTAGGGATATTCGGGGGCACCTGCCACATATTCAAACTCCAAATCCATCTGCCAACCGCCGGTTCCCCACGTCTCAATGTACATTCTCATTTCAACACGGCCTTGCAGCAGCGATGCAAAATCCGTAACATCCAAATGGTGTGTGCAACCCTTGCCGTAAGGGGTAATATAGCGGATGATCTCCACCCACTGTCCCTGCGGATTCTTCACCTGTATCCAAGCCAAACGGTCCCAGTCGTCGCAGCCGCCTGAAACGGGCGGACACGACACGTAAAGCGTTGCATTGATTTGACTGTAAACATCCACAAACTGAGGCAATTCATACGTGCCATAATACCACTGCGAACCGATGCTGCCATAGTCGATGACCGCGCTGTCGAGTGTTAACACTACCTGCGACTGAGCCTGCTCCACAACCTCCACCAGCACGCTTTCAGTCGTAGCGTTTCCATTGGAACCCGTTGCAATGACTTGGATTTCGTGCGTTCCCATACCGCTCGGTGTCCACCAGTACTGGAAGTCTCCATTCACGTTTGTGGCCTCCACCGTAGTGCCATCCACCGCATACTGGACGGAGGATACAGAGAGGTACTCACTTTCGTCGATGGAGGTGTTCGCATGCAGAAGATAGGGCATCGGATGCGACATCTCGATAGGATAAGTCGCTGTGAATTTTGGAGTTACAACAGGATAATAGTCATTCAGGTTGATCACCTCGAAAGAGATGAAGTCCTCAATTGGATAGTAGGAGGAATCCCCCGGCTGACTGATGCGCACTTGCACCATGCCGCCCTGCCCGGTCAAGGTGAGCACGCTATCGGCAGCGACTGCGGGACCGGAGACCACATCATATAGCAAGGGCAGAGACGAGGAGGCGTGGGCATGAACCGTAATGGGGGGATTGGTTGAGAGCTGGCGCGGAATGGGATCCACGTATATCACTTGGTTGTTCTGTCCTGTAGGCGCACACACGGTGTCGGCATAGACATCCAGCTCGGCGCACATCACGTGGTTATTGTTATTCAGGGCATTCAACCCAACCAAGCGCACATAGCGCCCCCTGACCGCACCGAAGAAGGACTGGGCGTACTGCTGCTCGCTGCTGCTGGGGGCGGGATAGACCAAAGAGCCCATGGACTGCGGCGCGCCCCAGTCAGTCGTGTCGTTGCTGACATAGAACTCGAAATCCAGCAGGCGTCCGTTCTTGTTGCCTGCACGCGTCAGAAAACCGAATCCGTTGATGGCAAAAGTATCCCCCAAGTCAATCCAAATCTCATGCGGATAGGATGAAGTCGCATTCTGCCATTGCGTGTGCCAAAAGGTGGTGGAGTCATTGTCAAAACAATGGATGGCATGACCATTGTTCTCCCCTTCACCCGTCAGTTCCTGACTATCCACATAAAGAAGTTGCCAAGCAGACTTGTCTAATTTAGTCGTATCACAACAATAAGCTATCGCATTGAAAACCAATAGGTTTACAATAATCAAAAATGTTTTTTTCATAAATGTGCTACTTCTTAATGAATTTTTGCGTGGAAAAACGATGGTTATCGTCGCAGACCTGCAGCAGGTACATTCCAGGCGCAAGACGAGAGGTATTAATCGTAACCAATGATCCATTGACGGATTGTTGCGAAATCATTTTTCCATAAGAATCAAAAATCTTGTAGGAGGTGATGCGTTCATTTTCCGGTGCCACCACATGCAAGGTGGTCTCCGCAGGATTCGGATACAAGGAAAATTCAAACGCGACCTGTTCATTTACAGAGACGATATCCGGCAGCGGCTTGCCCACCACGGGGCGAATCATCGGCGTCCCCTTGAGGAAAGACTCGCGCCAGCTGTCGGCGGTTTTATACACGAAAAATGCGCGGGAATCCGTATTCTGATCAAAGCCGATGTTCAACTGGGTGGCATTGTTCTGGTAAAAACCGACAAAGAAAGTGCCGCTCACTTCCACCGGGTCATCCAAGCGGTATTCGACGAAATCCTCGAACCGATCGGCATGGGCGGGATATTGCGACGGCTGCTCATACAAGACAGTACCAGGCAGCGTGCCATCTGCATCCCAGACCATCAGGCTGAAATCGTCCACATTGGCATCCTCCAAAACGGAATTGAACCACATCCGGATGGCACGCAGGGTATCGGGCTGCGCCAATGTAAAGCGCATCGCGAAATAGGATGCGGGGTAAGTCATCGTGGAGAGGATGGAGTAACCGGCCTCGGCGGTCCCGTCATCATACGCATAATAGTTATCAAATTTCTGCAAGAAGATGCAAGTGTCGTTGCAGCGGCGCTGATCGCTGGTACCGACCTCTTGGAAAACGTGGGTCACCACGAAAGCTGCGCTATCGGAAGTGTCGTACGGCAACGAATTAAAGGTGAAGGCAGGCGAAACGTGAGCGGGCACGTTATGCAAACCGTTGTCCCAATAAGGAAGTGCATTCTCGTTGTTGGGCGTATAGGTGGCAACCTGACCGCCGCCCTGTTTCACAATATTATATGTATAGGATGTGTTTTTGGTATTATTGGAAAGATTGACCAGCGCATTTTGAAAAGCATCGTCCAAATCGCTATCTCTGTACTGCGACCAGGGCATGGCCTGATAATTTTTCAAGATGGATGTCGTGGGCATGACAAAAGCCACATCGTTGGGATAGATATCTGATTGTGAGCGATTTGCGTCAAGACGCACATAATCCACGTTCCATTGGTCCACATTGCTGGCCCAGCCCACAATGTTGTTGTCCTCCAGACTGGCGTAATTGCGGAAGCGGAACTGGAAATTCGAAATCAGCCATCGGGAATCGGTAATCGGGATCATCACCTGCTTGAAATACTGCAGCGGATTTTCCGTCAGCCAGCTGTCCAACGACTGGCCCGGCGTACTCCAAATGTGTTCCCAGTACATTTCATCGCCCATGATGGAATCGCACGGCAAGGAAATGACGTCGCCTGGGAAACCGCCGGTCTCGAAAATGTAAATATTGCCTGGCAGAAAGGGGTTCTGAAGGGTGTCGCCCGCAACATACAGCTCATTCTCGCCAAGGATGTATTCGCAATAATCATAACCGAGGAAAATGATATTTCCGGTGGCATAGCCGAATTCCAGAATCAGGGAGTCCTGCCCTTCCGGCTGATTTCCAAGGCGTTCCCACTCCAAACCAGTCATCGTGCCGCCTGCGGGTTGGTAATAGAAACTGAAATAGAGGGAGTCGGAAAGCCGCATCTGCCGATTGAGGGTGAAATTGTAGTCCATACGAATAGGCTGAGAAGTCAGTGCATCGGCGAGGAAGCCCTCACGGTCGGCATACGCATACACGCGGCCGTTTTCATCCAGCGCATCCAACGTCGCCACACCCATCGTCGGGGGCTGGAGGGCGAAAGAGCGATTGACATACGCAGAACGGTCGGACCATAATGCCGGGTTGGGGAAACCCGTATAGTTGGAAAAATCATCCACAAAAGGAAGTTGAACGGCAGTGCGCGACGGCATCGGCCGCTGTTTGGAAGCTTCTCGCGCAATCTGCTTGTTGGCGGTCAAGCCAGTCAAGACCTCCTGCGCCTGAAGGGAGGAAATGGAGATTACGAAAGTGGCAAGAGCAATAATAATATGTGGTAATTTATTCATTTTCAAATAATTATTCATTAAAAATCATCTTCGGATATGGAATAGTGGGCGGGGGCGTTCCCCACGGATTCTCCACCCAAGTTCAAAGAAGTACTGTCGGTATTCACTTTGCCCGCACTGACCTGAAGCGTAATTTTGGAACCCTCTTCAACCATAGCCCCCGCTGCAATCGGGCGGTTGCGGTAGAACTGCTCAACGACCAGTCCGGCATCCATATCGCTATCCACATACAGCACGTTTTCAAGAACCAACCCGGAGGTCTGGAGCAGATTCTGCGCCCTACGAAGTCCACCCGCACCAGCCAACTGCGGCATTCTCACCATTTTGGGCTTGGAATTGGATATCGTCAGGAACACCTTCCTACCGGGCTTCACCTTATCGCCGGCCAACGGATCCTGCGCCATAATCGTCCCCGTCGGTTTGTTCTTGTCAAAAACCGTATTGCGGACCACGAAAATGAAGTCGGTCGTGTCGGAATTCATCAAAGCGTCGGCATTCTGTCCGACATAATCGGGCAGCGTGACTTCAACCCCGTGATGGGTGTATTTTTTCAGGAGGAAGGTCACCACAAGTACGATAACGACGGTAACTATGACAGCCAGAATCAAATGGAAACCCATTCGCTGAGGTCTAAAAAAATCCGTGAATTTGCTCATGACAGAATATGATAACTTGAGAATGCAGATTTTATTTTACGAGACTGCAAAAATACAAAAATTTGAAATGATATGTCGGCAAAAAGATGTAATTTTGCCGCCTTAAAAAAGAACGATGTCAATACTTACGGAATACTCACTCTGGTTTATTTTGCTGTGTGTCGCCTTAGGCGTGATTTTCGCGTTTGCGCTCTATTTCCGCAACCGGAACACCGACTTCGACAAGCGAGCGACCATTGTGATGTCGGTTCTGCGCGGAGTTTCCGCAACCTTGATCGCCATCCTGCTGCTCGCGCCCATGCTCAAACTGAGCGTGCGAGAGAGCGACAAGCCCCTGCTCATCTTCGCCATCGACAATTCCGAATCCATGGCATCCACCCAAGACTCGACTTTTTATCGTTCTGATTTTCAAGTAAAAATGGATAAACTCATCCATGATTTCGGCGATAAATACGAAATCAAGACCTACTTGATTGGAGAAACGAACA
>ONXT01000100.1 GCA_900321845.1 uncultured Bacteroidales bacterium
CATCCGCAGGTGGATAAGGACGCCTTGCTTATGGTTCGCCAACTGCAACCGAAAGAGTTCGGCATGCCGTTGGAACTCTACTGCTTCGTGAAGGTGACCGAGTGGCAAGCCTACGAAAAGCTACAGGCTGACTTGTTCGACCATTTCTACGCGGTTTTGCCTTATTTCAATTTGCGCCCGTACCAGCGGGAGTGCCAGAAAATGGATGTTAAGGCAATGTAGTAGCGGAGCGTGTCGCATTTATGCCAATCCCAATTCTATAAGATGAAATACTCAATAGTCTATTTGATAATCATTAATGTAATCGCCTTTTTTGCCTATGGCATTGATAAGATAAAGGCGAAAAAGGGCAGGTGGCGGACCCCCGAGTCCGTTCTCCTGCTGCTTGCATTTATGGGCGGGGCGGCGGGTGCGCTGGCGGGCATGCTTCTTTTCCGGCACAAGACCCAGCATAAGAAATTCACGATTCTTGTTCCGATGATGCTCGTGGTTTGGTGTGTAGTTATTTTGTTGTGGATGAAGTTTGAAATGTGAAGATGCTTGTTTGGGGATTAAGAACTGTGCTTTATTGTGAATAGCTGATAATTATCAATTAAAAAATACAATGAGGAGTTTCGGAAGTGACAATAATTCAGGGGTGCATCCTCAAATTATGGAGGCCCTTTCCAAAGCGAACGCTGATCATGCGTTGGCTTACGGAGATGACGAGTGGACGGCGCGTGCCACTCAACTGTTCAAACAAGTATTCGGTGAGTCGGCCGAGGTCTATTTCGTGTTCAACGGTACTGGAGCAAACACCATCGCCATGCGCGCCTGCTGTCAGCCGTTCCATGCTATCTTTGCAGCCCAAACCGCCCACATTGCGGTGGACGAGTGCAACGCGCCCGGCTATCTCAGCGGGGCCGCCGTCAAGGAGATTCCCACCCCTGATGGCAAACTGACGCCCGCGCTGTTGAAACCGCACTTGCACGGCTTCGGCTTCGAGCACCACTCCCAACCACGTGTGGTCTATATCTCCGAATGCACGGAGCTCGGTACCGTCTATACCCCCTCTGAAATCCGCGCCCTTGCCGATTTTGTGCATGCCTATAAGATGTATCTCCATCTTGACGGTGCGCGCCTCGCCAATGCCGCCGTCGCCCTGGGCGTTACCGTGAAAGAGCTCACAGTTGACTGCGGGGTGGACATTCTTAGTTTCGGCGGTACCAAGAACGGCTGTATGATGGCCGAGTCGGTGGTGGCTTTCCGTCCGGAACTGGCTGAGAATCTTAAGTATTTGCGGAAGCAGACTACCCAGCTTTTCTCGAAAATGCGCTACGTGGCCGCCCAGTTCATCGCCTATTTTGAAGATGATTTGTTGTATAAGAATGCGGCCCATGCCAATGAAATGGCGCGGCTGCTCCGCCGGAAAATCGAGGAGGTCGGTCCGTTTGAATTTACACAGAAAACGCAAGCCAACACTTTGCTGCTGAAAATGGAACCCCAAATGACCGAAGAGATGTTAAAGAAGCATTTTTTCTATGTTTGGGATGAAAATACGCACGAAATCCGTCTCGTAACCTCTTGGGACACGACCGAGAAGGATGTCCTCGACTTTGCGGAAGACTTGCGCAGAAGGTAGGAGAGGGGCTTGTACGTGGCATGAGTGCGAGGTGCTCCTCTTATGAATATGTGTGGCAAACAAAATCCAATCTCAGTTGTTATACCCTTGTTTCTACAACAATTGACGGTTTATAAATTTTATTTGCCGTTTCTATACAATATATTTTAAAGAGGTACTTTTGCAAGCTAAAATCCCTTCCGTCGCTCACACATCATACCCCATCCTTCATACATCACACTTCATACTTAATTTTTATGCCAAACAACAATTATTCTGAAGAATTGAACGCAGTACTGACTGACGCGAAAGCCATCGCGCTGCAGTACCATTACACGCAAATCGGTGTGGAGCATGTCTTTCTCGCCATTTTGCGCTACCCAGAAGAGAGCATGACCAAGCAGATTCTCGCCGGTTTCTCCGTCAATCTGGAGAAACTCACGTATGATTTGGAAACGCTGCTTTCGGATAACGAGTTCCCGGATGCGGAACAGCCCGCCCAGATTGACTACACGGTTCAAGTAAGCAATCTGCTGCGCGCTTCCGTGTTGCATGCCAAGGCGGTGCTGAGTCCGTTCGTTCACCCGCAGCACTTTGTGCTCGCCATTCTGAAAGAAGGTCCCGCCTCTGCCAACAATTCCGTGAAGACACTCCTTAATAATCAGGGAATTACATACGAGGCGTTTATTAGAAAACTGAAAAACGACAATCTCGGCAGTCGCCTCACCGGCAGTGGGCTTTCGCTTCCTGGTGGCGACGAGGAAGATGACGACGACCGCCGCTTCTCCGCCCAGCGTAGGGGAGGGAAGAAGAGCGCCACCCCGATGCTCGACAGTTTCGGAAAGGATTTGACCAAGTATGCAGAAGAGGGGAAGTTGGATGTGATTGTGGGCCGCGAGAAAGAGCTGGAGCGCATTGCGCAAATCCTGAGCCGCCGCAAGAAAAACAACCCCGTTCTCATCGGTGAGCCTGGCGTGGGCAAGTCCGCCCGCGCCGAAGGGCTGGCCCTTCGCATCAAAGAGGGACGGGTTTCACGCACCCTCCTCAACAAGCGCATCATCAGCCTCGACATGACCTCGCTGGTGGCGGGCACCAAGTACCGCGGACAGTTTGAGGAGCGTATGCAGAACATCATCGGCGAACTGGAGAAGAATCCGGATGTGATTCTGTTTATCGACGAGTTGCATACGATGGTGGGCGCGGGCTCCTCGCCGGGCAGCCTCGACGCCTCCAATATGTTCAAACCCGCCCTGGCTCGTGGCGAAGTGCAGTGCATCGGCGCCACCACCCTCGATGAATACCGTCAGTATATAGAGAAGGACGGGGCTTTGGAACGCCGTTTCCAAAAAATCCTGCTCGAACCTACCACTCCGGAGGAGACCATCGAGATACTTAATAATATTAAGGATAAATACGAAGAGCACCACTGCGTCACTTTTTCCGATGAAGCCATTAAGGCGTGTGTTTCGTTGTCGAACCGTTATATCACCGACCGCTGTCTGCCCGACAAGGCCATTGATGCCCTCGACGAGGCTGGCTCGCGCGTCCACATGAAGAATGTACATGTCCCGCCCGATTTTCTTGAGGTGGAAAAGCAGATTTCCGGTTTGCAGGAGCAGAAGAACAAGGCCATTCAGGAGCGACAGTACAATGCCGCCGCTGAATTTCGCAATCAGATCAAGGCGGCGGAAGCGCAGCTGGAACAGATCAAGAGCGAGTGGGAAAAGAGTGACGAGCAAGACCGTCCTGAAGTGACGGAGGAGAATGTGGCCGAGGTCATCGCCATGATGACGGGCGTTCCCGTTCAGCGAATCTCAACGAGCGAAAGCGAGAAATTGCTCAAGATGGCCGACGAGTTGAAAGGTAGCGTCATCGGCCAGGACGAGGCAATTGCGAAAATTGCCAAGGCCATTCGTCGCAATCGCGCCGGCCTGAAAGACCCGAACAAGCCCATCGGCACCTTCATGTTCCTCGGCCCGACAGGGGTGGGCAAAACCTACCTTGCCAAGGTGTTGGCCGAATATCTCTTCGACTCTGCCGATGCCATGGTCCGTATCGATATGAGTGAATATATGGAGAAACATACGGTCTCCCGCCTGATTGGCGCGCCTCCAGGCTATGTCGGCTATGAAGAGGGCGGACAGTTGACGGAGAAAATCCGCCGCAAACCCTACTCCATCGTCCTGCTCGATGAGGTGGAAAAAGCACACAAGGATGTCTATAACGTTCTGTTGCAAGTGTTCGACGATGGCGTGCTGACCGATGGAATGGGCAGAAAGGTCGATTTCAAGAACACCATCCTCATCATGACCTCCAATGTCGGCTCGCGTGAGTTGAAGGACTTCGGTGGCGGCGTCGGTTTTAGTACCGCGGCCACCATTGCCGGTCACGACAAGACCACCCAGAAGATCCTTGAAGGCGCCCTGAAAAACCAGTTCCCGCCGGAATTCATCAACCGTATCGACGATTTGATTTTCTTCAATTCGTTGAATGAAGAGGATGTAAAGAAAATTATCCGTCTGGAACTCAAGCAGTTGATTGACCGCGTGGGACTGATGGGCATGAACGTGTGCGTTACGGATTCAGCTGTGGATTTCCTTGCGAAAGAGGGCTGGGATCCCAATTACGGCGCACGCCCGCTCAAACGTGCCATCCAGAAGCATGTGGAAGACAATCTTGCTGAGGAAATTCTCGTCAATGAGGAGAACGGCCTCCAAGAATTAACCTTTGTCGTTGACTATGATGACGTTACCGAGGATTTGGTCGTTCGGAAAAGTGAGAAACTTATAGAAACCCAAAACGCGTAACGCCTGCCTCTATGCTGATAACCCTCCTGATCATGAGCA
>ONXT01000011.1 GCA_900321845.1 uncultured Bacteroidales bacterium
GGCGGCACGCAGAAGTTGCTCGAGCAAAACGGCGTGAAAACCATCGGCATCAGTGAAGTGACTGGATTCCCCGAAATCCTGGACGGCAGGGTGAAAACGCTGCACCCGAAAGTACACGGCGGCATCCTCGCCCGCCGCGACCTGCCGGAACACATGCAAATTCTCAAAGAACAACAGATTGGGACCATCGATCTGGTCTGTGTCAACTTGTACCCTTTCAAGCAAACCATTGCCAAAGAAGGCGTCACGATGGCCGATGCCATTGAAAACATCGACATTGGCGGTCCGTCAATGGTGCGCAGCGCAGCCAAAAACTGGCGCGATGTCACCATCATCTGCGACCCGAACGACTATGACACGGTTCTTGGCGAACTCACTGCCAATGGCAAGACTTCCGATGAAACCCGCCTGAAATTGTCGGCGAAAGCCTACACGCACACCGCTGAGTACGATATGTGCATCGCCACCTATATGCGTAAACAAGCCGGCCTGAACGAGAAGTTGTTCTTGGAATACGACCTCAAACAATCCTTGCGCTACGGAGAAAACCCGCATCAGGAAGCCAAATTCTTCGCCGCTCCCGAGCCCTGCGGATTCTCGTTGGCCCATGCTGAGCAGATTCAAGGCAAGGAAATGTCGTACAACAACATTCAAGACGGTAATGCAGCTCTGTCGGTTGTGCAGGATTTTGACGAACCCTTCTGCGTAGCACTCAAGCACATGAATCCTTGCGGGGCAGCCGTCGGCAAGACCATCGAAGAGGCGTGGCAAGCGGCTTACGAAGCCGACAAAGTCAGCATCTACGGAGGGATTGTGGCTGTGAACCGCACACTTACCGCCGAAGTTGCTAAAGGCATGAAGCCGATTTTCCTTGAAATCGTGCTCGCTCCCGATTATACTCCCGAAGCATTGGAAATTCTTGCAACGAAGAAGAATTTGCGCGTGCTGAAAGTGGATATGCAAACACCCAGTGCCAAGATTCAATATACGGGTGTGCGCGGCGGTATGCTGATGCAAGATTATGACACCTCCGTTGAAAACATCAGCGCAGAAATGTGCGTGACAGAAAAGAAACCGAGTGCCGAAGAACTCGCAGACATGGCTTTCGGATGGAAAATCGTTAAACACGTGAAATCCAACGCCATCGCTGTTGTTCGCGACAACCATACGCTGGGCATCGGTGCAGGACAGACCAACCGAGTAGGCTCCGCCGAAATCGCGCTGAAACAGGCCAACGAAGCCGGCTTCACCAGCGGACTCATCCTCGCCTCCGACGGATTCCTGCCCTTCGGCGATACGGTGGAGCTCGCTGCCAAATACGGCGTTTCGGCTATCGTACAACCTGGGGGCAGCATCCGAGATGAAGAATCCATAGTAGAAGCCAACAAGCTGGGAATCACGATGCTATTTACTGGCGTTCGCCATTTTAAACATTAAAAATCATATTAATCTCAATGAAAAAGAAAGTCCTTGTCATCGGCGGCGGTGGTCGCTGCCATGCCATCGTAGATGCACTCTCTCACTCTCCGCAAGTTGAAAAAATCTATTGTGCCCCCGGCAACGCAGGTATCGCGCAGCAGGCGGAGTCCGTAGCCATCAAGGAGACGGATGTCGCCGCGTTGAAAGCCTTCGTGAAAGAAAACGCCATTGATTTGACAGTTGTCGGCCCCGAAGCCGTTCTCGCCGTAGGCATTGTGGATGAATTCCGCAAAGATGGCCTTGCCATTTTCGGACATACGAAAGCGGCCACGCAAATTGAAACCAGCAAGGAGTTCGCCAAAAAGCTCATGCAGAAATATGGCATCCCGACCGCCGATTATTGCAGCTTTACCGACTATGAAAATGCGTTAATATATGTTCGCGAACACTCTTTCCCGTCTGTCATCAAGTACGATGGATTGGCAGCGGGAAAAGGTGTCGTGATTGCTGAAAATCTTGAGCAAGCGCAAAACGCATTGAAAGACATGCTGTTGGACGGCCGTTATGGTGAAGGCAAGGTCGTGATTGAGGAGTTCCTGCAAGGTCCCGAATTCTCGTTCATGTGCTTTGTCAATGGCAGAAACGTTTATCCAATGCCATTGGCGCAGGACCACAAGCGCGCGTTCGACGGCGACAAAGGTCCGAACACTGGAGGCATGGGCGCCTACACCGGACTTCCTTTCATTACGCCTGAGGATGAGGAATTCGCTTTGAAGAATATCCTGCAAAAGACAGCCGATGCTATGGTTGAGGAAGGGTGCCCGCTTAGCGGCGTGCTCTATGGTGGCCTGATGAAGACCGAAAAAGGCATCAAAGTGATCGAGTTCAACGCACGCTTTGGCGACCCTGAGACGGAAGTCGTTTTGCCGCTGTTGGAATCTGATGCCTACGATGTGATGTGTGCCATGGCGGTAGGGGAGAAGCCGCAGGAATTGAGCTGGAGCCGTGAAGTTGCGATGGGCGTTGTTTTAGCATCCAACGGCTATCCTGGGAGTTATGAGAAAGGCCATGCGATAACCATCGATGACGGCTGCCCTGCGCATATTTTCCACATGGGAACGAAAATGACCACCAACGGACTCGTCACCAACGGCGGCCGCGTACTGATGTGCGTATGTACGGCCTGCACCATTGAGGAAGCCGTTGCAAAGACTTATCAATCATTGAATTACATTCATTGCGACA
>ONXT01000109.1 GCA_900321845.1 uncultured Bacteroidales bacterium
CAAATCCAAAGACGAAAAACTCAAACGCGAGGTAATTGGCGGCTATGTCCTTTATCCGGGCAACCTGTCGAAACAACAATTTCAAGGTTCGTACTATCAACGCAGTGTTGACGAGGTTAATATCGGCGCGTTTCCCCTCAAACCCGGCGGACATTGGTATTCGCTCTACAATCAAGATGGCGGCTACAACGATTTGCTCCTCGATGCGTCTTCATCGGAAGATGTGCTTTACAATCAGATTAAGCAATGGTTGGAAGACGACAACGCCGACGAAACGTTGTTACAGACGGCAATACCGCAAAAGGGGTTGGAATATGTTTCTGCAAATAACGGTTCGGGTGTGGTACTTGTAATGATGGAAAATTATGAAAACAGAAGCAACAATTTCGCACACGGTAAAATTGCTATTCCGCTAAAAACCACGGAAAGCGGAATGACAATTTTGGAGCATAAATCCGAAATTGCATACGTATTGTTTCACACTCGCAAAAATGGAATCAACAATCACTTGTTCCGCATCAAAGAATCAGCCAAAATCCTATCATATACCGATGTAATTCAGCAAGGCTATTATCCTGTAAATAAAGATTATAGACGTTATCTTTGTGTTATAATAAACCTTAACAACGAGATTGATAGCACCGCCATCGACACTTCTTATCAAAACATTCCATACGACAATGCATCAGAGCGTTACGATGCCCAATATGCGGAGATGGAAGAATTGTTAAGGTAAAAACATAAAAAAGTTTCTCTATTTGGAAACTTTTTGTAATTTTGTGCCGTTATAATTACAAGAACATTATGAACTTAATAAAACCGAGATTTGAAGTTAGATACTTGCAAGAAGCAATTGACTTTTTGTCTGTTATAGATGGAAAAGCGCGTGAAAAAATTATCTATAACATAAAAAAATCGGCAGTTGTTATCGACAAGGAACTTTTCAAGAAATTGGAAGGGTCGGATATTTGGGAGTTTAGGACGCTATACAATGGTGTTTGCTACCGACTGTTGGCTTTTTGGGATACAGAGGCCAATAGTTTGGTGATTGCAACCAATGGCTTTATCAAAAAGACAGACAAAACTCCCAAAAAAGAGATTGAAAGGGCGGAAAAAATTATGAAACAATATTTCGACAACAAATAAATGGTGATTGAATTATGGCAAAGATGAAGGTATATACTATGGAGGAGGTCGAAGACAGATTTATTGGCAAAAAAGGCACTCCTGAGCGTGAAAAATTTGACGCTGAATACGAAGAGTTTCTCATTGGCGAGACAATCAAGCAAGCCCGTAAGAACAAGCAACTTACGCAGGAGCAACTCGGCGAACTTATCGGCGTCAAGAAGTCGCGCATTTCTAAAATCGAAAACGGCGAAAACCTGAGTTTCGGGGCTGTTTTGAGGATTTTCCGCGCAATGGGCATTTCGGCAAAACTTCAATTGGAAAACATCGGCGAAATGCCTTTGTGCTAAATAGTTGTAATCTAAAATATCTCATAATATAATATGAATCAACCCTTAAATACCGCTGTGCCGCAGGACGACCCATACGTCCTCGGTCAGGTGATTGTCCTCGACAAGCCGTTGAAGTGGACATCGTTTGACATCGTTAACAAGGTGCGCTACCTCTTGCGCCATTACCGCCGACTCAGGAAGGTGAAGGTGGGACACGCCGGCACGCTCGACCCGTTGGCGTCTGGGCTGATGATTGTGTGCACGGGCAAATTCACCAAGCAGATTGAGTCGTTTCAGGCGGAAGAGAAAGAGTACACAGGCACGATTCGTTTGGGGGCCACCACACCCAGCTTCGATAAGGAGAAACCAGTGGACGCGACCTATCCCACGGAGCACATCACCGAAGAGATGGTGCGAAAGACCGCTCGCGAGATGACAGGCGAACAGGAGCAGGTGCCGCCGCAATTTTCCGCGGTACGCATCGCTGGGAAACGCGCCTTTTCGTACGCACGCGAGGGTGCCGACGTGGAAATCCAACCGCGGAAAATCACCATCTCCGAATTTGAAATCACACGCTGTGAACTTCCCGACGTGGATTTCAGAATTGTCTGTAGCAAAGGCACTTACATCCGTTCCATCGCGCGCGATTTCGGTCTGGCGCTTGAAAGCGGAGCCCACCTCACCGCATTGAGACGGACCCGCATCGGCGAATACAAGGTGGAAGATGCCATCCAATGCCACCCCATCAGCGAGGAGGAGATGCTGGAACCGAAAGAGAATTCCACCATCATACTCGGCCTGATGTCCGGCACTTCTTTAGACGGACTTGACCTTGCGCTATGTCGTTTCTACACGGAAAACTCGCAATGGGAATACGACATCCTTAAAGCGGAAACAGCACCTTATGACGACCAATTACGACAGGAATTATCCGCAGCACCGCAACTTTCAGGACTGGAATTGGCGAAATTGGACCGGAAATTTGCAAAAGCCATGGCAGAAAAGGTCAAAAGTTTCCTGAAAGACTCTCCACACAAGCCACAATACATAGCATCACACGGCCAAACCATCTTCCACCAGCCGGAAATCGGGCTGACTTTGCAAATCGGCAGCGGTGCCGTTCTGGCCGCTGAAACCGGCATCCCCGTCATCTGCGACTTCCGCACCACCGATGTCGCCTTGGGCGGACAAGGCGCGCCAATCGTTCCAATTGGCGATGAACTACTTTATAATCAATATGATGGCTGTTTGAATCTGGGAGGATTCTGCAACATTTCTTTCAAGAAAAACGGGAAACGCGTCGCCTTCGACATCTCCCCATGCAATCTTCTGCTCAATTTTCTGGCAGGCCGCGAAGGGAGACCGTTCGATACAAACGGGGAAATGGCTCGCGAAGGAGAAATCATCCACCCCCTGTTGGAAAAGCTGAACGAGATTCCTTTTTATCAAAAAGAGGGTGCGAAATCGCTCGGCAAAGAGTGGTTGGATTCGGAAATTCTGCCACTTTTTGATGTTAACAACGTTAAAATCAGGGATTTGCTTCGCACTGCCACCGAACACATCGCCACACAAATTGCAAAAATTTTAAACCACAACCACATTCCAACGCTGCTTGCCACCGGTGGCGGTGCGAAGAACAGTTTCTTGGTGGAACGCCTGCAGGCACTCGCTCCGGAAACGAATGTCACCATACCCGATGAAAAAACCATCGACTTCAAGGAGGCCATCATCTTCGCTTTCCTCGGCCTGCTACGCATTCAGGGCAAGGCCAACTGCTTGCACGACGTAACCGGCTCGCTCAAAGACAATTGCGGAGGCGCAGTATATTTAAGCTGAACATCATTCAACAAGAAATCAAAACCATCGTTATGAAAAAAAGAGAATCAAGGATTGCCAACAACCCAGTCCACACACGGCCAACAGGCATGACAATTTTCGCTGCCATCCTCACCATTGCAGTTCCGTTGATGCTAAGCTGTCATCCTCACAAACAGAAACCCACCAACCACACCTTCAACATCCCGATAGCGGAGGAGGTGACGCCGGAGTCGAACTTGGAGATTCCCGTTTTGGACCAAGAGGAACCCAACCTACAACTAATTGAACACTACGCATATACTGTCAATTACCAGAAGGAGTGGAAAATCCCCCGCTGGGTGGCCTACCAGCTCACCGCCGACGAGGTGGTGGGTACGGCAGAACGGAAAAAACACTTCATCCCCGACCCGGAACTTGATATTGAGGTGTCGGCGGTAAACGACGACTACCGAAACAACGGGCGCGACCTGGACCGCGGGCACATGGCTCCTGCCGCCGACATGAAGTGGAGCGATCGGGCCATGGAGGAGAGCTTCTTCTTCAGCAACGTCTGCCCGCAAAACCACAATCTCAACTGCGGCGATTGGAACGATCTTGAGGAACGCGTGCGCGGGTGGGCCAAGTACTTCGGCAGCGCCTACATCGCCTGCGGCCCCATCATATCATCCAAAAAGCCGAAAACCATCGGTGCCGCCAAGGTGGTGGTGCCCGACGCCTTCTTCAAAGTAATCCTCGTTGAAAACAAGGACGGCTGGCAAGCCATCGGCTTCATTATGAAAAACGAAGCCGGCAGCCGCAACCTGAGCCAGTATGCCGTCAGCATCGACGAAGTGGAGAAAACAACCGGCATGGACTTCTTCTCCGGCCTTGACGACAGCATCGAAGACAAGATCGAGAAATCCTTCGACCTGAGTCAGTGGAAATTGAAATAAAAAGTTGAAAACCAGATGATTTTGTCGAAAACGGGAATCGGATACGCAGCGAAGCACCTTTTGAAGGTGGCTTTCCCGAATTTGCAACCGATAATCAAGGTTGAAAGCGGAATCGCACAGGCTGATTTCAAGGATTGGAAAATCATCTTTGGAAACGAGCCGCTCCATACTGATTCATTTTCATATCTTATTGATAACAAATCAATTATAATCAAAGAAGATATTATTTCCATCCTATTTGATTTGTTGTCACGGCGGGAAGAACTTCTTCAGACCGCTCAATTTGACCGTCATGGTAGATACTGCTTCGAAGGCAGCCTCGCACAGCGTTTTCACTGCGACCAACGCCCCATCATCGATGATTGGGCAATGAAAATCAGAAAAATTGCGGTAGAAATAATGCCGGAATTGCAAATTCTGCCACGAAAATCGCACGACTACAGTACGCACGACATTGATTTGCTCTGCCGTTTCGGCGGGTTCTTCAAGAATCTCCGCACGCTTTCCGCAGATTTGCTCAACCCACGTTACAAAGGACAGTTCCGGAAATCATGGATGCAATTCCGTGATTATCAAAAAGATAAAGACAACGATCCGATGACAAAGGCTGCCCGAATGCTGGCAGAGGCGGATCAAGAAGCTGGATGGGAATCCATCTTTTTCATCAAGGCGTTGGTTTCAGGTGAAAACGACTGCACCTACGACATTTTCGGCGAACAAATCCAACGCCTCATTGCAGAATTAACAAAGATAGATGCAGAAATCGGTCTGCACGGAAGCTATACAAGTCCGGAAGATTCGTGCATTTTTAACAAAGAAAAAGAGCGTCTGGAACAGGTTATCGGACAAAAAATCGTGTTAAACCGGCAACATTATCTACGTTTTGAGGCAGAAAAGACGCCGGGAATTTGGGCCCAAGCGGACATAGGTCACGATTTTACGTTAGGGTACGCCGAACAATATGGGTTCCGCTGCGGCACCTGCCATCCTTTTCCAATTTATGACCTGAAAAACGACTGTCCCACCAACATCATCGAACACCCACTCATTGCGATGGATGGCACTTTTTTCCAATATATGAAACTCAATGAAGCTGAAAGTCGTGAGATTATCAACAACTTACGCAAGATCTGCCATGAAGTGGAGGGCGATTTCGTGCTGTTGTGGCACAATTCCTCCGTTTTCCGCGAATACGAAAGCTGGTACAAGGAGGTCTTTACTGCCTGTCTCTGATTCTCACGGCATTTTTTGTATCTTTGCATCTTGAATCCTTTTAGAAATAATCATTAAAAAAAACAGATATGAAACTTTTATTAATCAGCAATTCAACCAATTACAAAGAGAC
>ONXT01000211.1 GCA_900321845.1 uncultured Bacteroidales bacterium
AACGCGAACTCCCGCCAGATGCCCGTAAAAACGTTTTTGAAATTCAACGGCAATCTCTCCGACCCTGCCGCCATCGACTTCGCTTTTGAGATTCCCAATGCGACCAATGATTTGAAGAACCTGTTTTACAGCACAATCGACACTACAAATCTGCAAAAGAAAACGGAACAGTTTTTCTCGCTTGTCATGTTGGGCAAATTCACCTCTTCCAATGCTTCCACTGACATCAATCTTGAAAACGCCGGCATTGGCATTCTCACCAACACCCTCAGTAATTTCATCTCGCAACAGCTCAAAGTGGTGGATGTCAACCTCAACTACCAGAATGCCACCGCCGACAAGGCTGCACAATATAGCGTGGGGGCATCCACTTCCCTATTCAACGACCGCACAGTCATCGAAGGCTATTTCGGTTACGTTGACGACCAAAACCAGAACAACCTCAGTTCACAGTTCATCGGCGACTTCAGCGTGGAGCAAAAGCTCAACGAACTCGGCACATGGCGACTGAAAGTCTTCAATGTCACCAATCAAGACGAGCTCCGCAACGCCACCCGCAATAGTCCATACGCACAGGGGGTCGCCATCATCTACAAGCAAGACTTTAACAACCGGAAAGACCTCATCGCCTCGTTCCAACGCAGCAAAAAGAAAAAGAAAAACAAGACCAAAGACTAAATACCCAGGGCCAGCCCCGCCACCACTTTCAATGCACAATAAATCGTGACAAACAACAAAAAGATACTCCTCATCGTCATCGTATTGGCGGCGTTCTGCTTTGCAGGGTGGCTGTTCACCGACATATTCGTCTATATGTTCATAGCAATATTCCTGGCTATCCTGGGGAGCCCGTTGGTGGATTTGCTGATGAAGATAAAAATCAGAAAGTTCAGGATGCCCCGCTCCGCCGCAGCCGCCATCACACTGCTGGTTATCATCTCGGCATTTTCCTGTATATTCTACTTCCTCATTCCTTTGGTTTTCAATGAGATAAAGCATCTTAAGGATATCAATACCGTCCAAATCACCAGTGGATTGCAATTGAAACTCGCGGAATGGGAATTCTGGCTTCAGAACAAAGGTCTGATAACCAGCGATGTGCATCTGAGCGACAGCCTGGCTCAACAGGTGAACAACCTCATCGACTCCTTTGACATCACCTCCTTCGTCGGGAATATCGGTAGTTTGATCGGCCTGCTCGTCATCTCCGTTTTTTCCGTGCTGTTTATGACTTTCTTCGCATTAAAGGACACGCACGTGTTTTGGAAACTCATCAAGAAAATGATTCCAACGGAGCTGAGGGATAATTTCGACCATATCTTAGTAGAAACCAAGCACCAGCTAATCCGTTATTTTGGCGGTGTGCTGATTGAAATGATCGCAGTCGGCACGTTGGAGGGGCTGCTATGCTGGGCCTTAGGCGTTCCCAATGCGTTGCTAATCGGGGTGATTGGCGGCGCGCTTAATATCATTCCGTATGTCGGGCCGCTCATCGCCGGCATTTGCGGAGTACTCATCGGGGTGAGTCCGGTGCTGGCGGCTGGCGGCGCCAGTGCTTCCATTACCGCCCTGCTCATCAAAATCATCGCCGCCTTCGTCATCGTCAAATTGGTTGACGACTTCATCCTGCAACCCATCATCAGTGGCAAAAGCGTGAACGCGCACCCTCTGGAAATCTTTGTCGTCATCTTAGTCGCCGGAAAGGTGGGCGGCATCTTCGGCATGATTTTCGCCGTGCCCGCCTACACCCTCCTCAGAATCATCATCCGCGAATTTTTCAGCCAATATTATCATGAAGAGGAAATAACGAGCAGTGAGTAGCGAATGATGACTGTACAATAATAACAAGCTGGGAATCAATAAATGAATAAAAATAAATCAAGATTATGTTAGAATACTTTCAGAAAACCGCAATTTCGGTAACCGTTTGCGATAAAAACGGCAAAATTTTAGAGATGAGCGACAAGGCCGTCGCCACTTTCTGCAAAGACGGAAAATCCATCATCGGCAATTCCCTGTTCGACTGCCACCCTGAACCCGCCCGCACCAAACTGCTCGCAATGTTTGAAAATCACAACATTAACGCATATACCATTGAAAAGAACGGGGTGAAAAAGCTCATCTATCAGGTTCCTTGGTTCGAGGGCGAGGAGTTTGCCGGCTACATCGAACTGTCGATGGAGATTCCTTTCGAGATGCCGCATTACGTCCGAATGCCGAAAAAATGACTCGGCCATTGACCACAACAAACTCACAAAAAACACGTTTTAATCCCTTAATCTCTTCATCTTTTAATCTTTTATAAAATGAAAATAGAGAGTTGTGCAAAAGACATCAAGGCATCCGATGAAAAGATCTTCCGGATGCTCAGCGACTGCCGTTCGATAGAGAAAATGCTGCCTCCGCAAGTGAAAAACTGGAAGGCGGACGAGAGCAGCTGCGAATTTGAGATTGAAGGCATTGCGAAAGCGAATGTGAATATTGCCGAAAAAATGGAATTCAGCTACATCGCCTACCAATTAGACAACGACAAGAACATGCCGCTTTCCTTCACTTTTAACATTGAAAAACACGGCGATTTATGTGATTTGACAATGAAAATCGACATGAATGTGCCCGTTTTTCTGCAACCGATGGTACGCAACCCGCTTCAGAAAGTGACCGACACTGCTCTGGAAAGAATCAAATCCAACGTTGAACAAGAGTAATCATGGAAGAAAGCACTCACATTATCCAAACCGACAAACTGGTCAAGAAATACCACTCGCGCACGGTTGTGAACGAGGCCTCCATCAATGTACGACAGGGTGAAATCGTGGGGCTGCTGGGACCGAACGGAGCAGGAAAAACCACCTCCTTCTATATGATTGTAGGCTTGATTCGTCCGCTTTCGGGGAAGATTTTCCTTGATAATCACGACATTACCGACGCGCCCATGTACAAGCGCGCACAGATGGGGATTTCCTACCTACCGCAGGAGGCCTCCGTCTTCCGCGACATGACCGTAGAAAAGAACATCAAAAGCATACTGCAGTTCAACGGGACTTCCCATGCCGAACAGAAGGAGAAACTTGAGAGTCTGATTTCCGAGTTCAACCTGCACAAAGTACGCAAGAATCTCGGCAAGAACCTCTCGGGGGGCGAGCGACGCAGAACGGAAATCGCGCGCTGTCTGGCCTCCAACCCCAAGTTCATCCTCCTTGACGAGCCCTTCGCCGGCGTTGACCCGATTGCCGTTGAGGACATCCAAAGCATCGTAGCCAAGCTGAAAGACAAGAACATAGGCATCCTCATCACCGACCATAACGT
>ONXT01000104.1 GCA_900321845.1 uncultured Bacteroidales bacterium
AAAAACCCACCCACTATTTTGAGGTGAACATCAAGGCGAAAAGAGTGATTGGCTAAAAATCGTATTCCACTTTTTGGAGGAAGAGCGCATTGGCAGGTACGGAAGTGCCGGCAGCGCAACGGTTTTTCTGATTGATAATATCTTGGAATTGAGCCAATTCCATCTTTCCCCTACCAACATCCAGCAGCGTTCCAACGATGGCACGGACCATATTGCGCAGAAAACGGTCGGCGGTGATGGTGAAAACCAGCAGTCCGTTCTCCATCTGCCAATGGGCCTCCGAAACGTGACAGATGTTGGTCGCAGTTTGGGTATGGAGTTTGGAAAAACTTGTAAAATCCTCTGTATCAAGCAGTAATTTCGCCGCAGCATTCATCTTGTCCACGCCCAATTTTTGAAATACGCGATACGAATAGTGGAAACGGAATGCCTCCTTCTGAACGGCGACATAATATTTATATGTACGCGACTTCGCGCTGAAGCGGGCGTGGAGATCATCTGCCACGGGAAAGATGCGGCAAATGGCGATCTCCTTTGGCAAAAAACTGTTCAACTTATCCGTAAGTTCGACAAGTTGTTCATTATCAAATAATTGTATAAAATCAAAATGGGCGAAGAACTGTCGGGCATGCACCCCCGTATCGGTACGTCCACAACCGGTGACTGCAATCGGCTCACGGAGCAACAGCGTCAGAGCGCGCTCCATCACTCCCTGCACCGAAGGCTGCTCGGGTTGCACCTGCCACCCGAAAAAAGGAGTTCCGTTGTATGACATCTCGATGAAGTAACGCATAATCAGCTAATGATTAGGGACTTATTATTTGAAGTTTCTTTATTGTTTAGTAATGAGGAAAAACATCTCAATTGACAGAATCGTCGCTTTGGGAAATCACCATCCCCAGCAAATCGGCCAGTTTTTTCCGCAGTTTGTCTAATTCCACCAGCCGCTCCATAATCTGGCGCTGCTCCTCATCGGTGTGTTCATATCCCAACTCAGTGAGCAACAACTTTTTATGCCGTTCAATCAGTCTGAGTTTGAACAAGTTGATGCAGCCTGAGAGTTCCGTATTGAGCGACTGTACACTATTGGTGATGTTATCGGTGTGGAGCTCGAACCTTTTTTCCCATTGTTCGCTGTACTCGGGTTCCTCTTCCATCAGAATGGAGACGGCGAGGTTGCGGATTTTCTCGTTTTCGTGTACGACAAACGCGTGTTCCAAATCCTCCTGGGACTCCGCTTTCTGCGCAATTACCGCATATTCTTCATAAACCTGCTGATACAGCGGATTTTGGAATACGATCTCTTCGTCGTGCAACTCGTTGAAAATATACTGGTCCACACGAATCGGGCAAATGACGGTATTCCCATCCTCATCGGTTTGACTGATATGGGTTTCATACATTCCGCATTTCAGCAGCAGATGAATCACATCGAACTCGACCAAATCCAAGTGGTTCACCTCCACTTTCGGTTGTGTCAAAGTAGGCGTGGCCACTTTGGGAAGCTGCTGACTTTCATCGGGTTGCAAAATTGTTGGAGGGGTTGTGCCTTGCGAAACGGTCGGGTTCTGGCTATTGGGTTGGGACTGGAAGGAGGGCTGGCGCCGCGCATCGTTGATTTTCTTCCACACCAGCTGACGCAGGTTCGCATTCAGCGACTCCTCCGAGATCTTGAACAGGTCGGCGCACTCCCGCACATAAAAACTGCGGATGATGTCGTCGTTGATTTCGGCGATGGAGCCAAGAATATCGTTCACCACGGCGGCGCGCTTCAGCGGGTCGTTTCCGGCCTCCTTCATCAGGATGTCGGCCTTGAACTGGATGATGCTGACGGTGTGTTCGGTCAGGTAATCGCGCAGTTCGGAATCGCGGTGTTGCTTGGCGAACGAGTCGGGGTCCTCGCCATCGGGCAGCAGACACGCCTTCACGTTGCGCCCCGCCGCCAGCAGCATGTTGATACCTCGCAACGAGGCCTTGATGCCAGCCGCATCGCCATCGTACAGCACCGTTATGTTCTTAGTCTGCGCCTTAATCAGCCGGATTTGTCCTTCCGTCAAGGCGGTTCCCGAAGAGGCGACCACGTTCTCGACACCGGATTCCGACATGGAAATCACATCGGTGTAGCCCTCCACCAAATAGACGTTGTCGTTGGTGCGGATGGATTTCTTGGCGAAGAAAAAGCCGTAAAGGATATCGCTTTTATGATAGATGATGCTCTCTGGCGAGTTGAAATACTTGGCGATTTTGTCGGTTTTCGTCTTGGCGAGGATGCGTCCGCCGAAGCCGACTGGCTTGCCAATCCCGTTCTGTATCGGGAAAATCACGCGGCCGTGATAGAAATCGTGCAGGCGGCCGTTTTCCGACTTCTTGGTCAGACCGGTCTCCAACAAATAGTCCAACTTGTAACCGTCTTCCATGGCTTTGGTGGTAAACTTGTCCCAACCTTCCGGGCAGTAGCCCAACCGGAATTTGCGGATGGTTTCTTCGCGGAAGCCGCGTTCCTGAAAGTAGGTCAGCCCTATTTCGCGCCCCTCGTCCGAATTGAAGAGTTGGTCCACAAAGTACTTCTCGGCGTAGGAGGTGACATTGAGCAGGGCCTCGCGTTCATCGTTGGCGGCCTGTTCTTCGGGGGTCAACTTGCGTTTATCTTCCTTGATTTCAATATGATACTTGGCGGCCAGATAGCGGAGTGCATCGGGATACGAAGACTTTTCGTGCTCCATCACAAAATGGATGGGACCGCCGGCCGCACCGCAGACGAAGCACTTGTAGATACCCAAGCGCGGACTCACGTGCATCGACGGATTCTTGTCGTCGTGGAACGGGCAGATTCCAATCCAATCCTTGCCCGCCTTTTTCAGGGGCACGAAGTCGGCCACGACCTCCTCAATGCGGGCCGCCGCCTCAATCTCCGCGATGCAATCCTTGGTTATCAAATTGTTCTTGGTTAATAAAACAGTTAATACAGCCCTTAGTTCCTATCCACTTTGTATTTGCGGAATACCTTGTCGTCCTTCATCACTTCGCAGGCTTTCAGGAAGGTGGCGTCATCCTCGAGAATATAACGGTAGGCGTCGCCATAGCCGTACAGGTTGCGGGCGAGTTCAAAGAGCATATAGGTTTTGATGAGTTGCGGAGCCATCTGGGAGTTGCGCTCGCTGACGCTTTTCTGATAGGATTCGTTCACGAAGTCGGTCAGCATCTGGTTGAGTTTTTCCAGATTCTTCAAATCGTCGATTGAATTGTAAAGCGAGTCGATCTCGTTCTCTTTCTGTTCGGCGAAGACTTCCAGACGGGTGGCGAGGAAGAGTTTGGCGGAATCGACCACGCCCTCCTTTTTGGCGAAGGCGGTCAATTCGTTGTACATCTTGTCGGAAATCTGGAAATTCTGCTTGAACTGTTCGAAAGTGGGGTATTGGTTTTTGAGGGCGGCGCGGTTGGCGTCGAGATAATCCATCACGAAGGTGGAAATGACGCCGCGGCGGACGAGGTCGTTGTAATAGACGGCATAATGGGTGGTGTCCATCGGCACAAAGAGGTCGGGCATGATGCCGCCGCCGCCATAGACGGTACGATGGCGCTTCATGGTCTCAAATTTCAGTGAGTCGGGCATCGCTGCGATGCTGTCGGCGGAGAACATCTCGCCGTGTTTGTAGCGGGTGGCGATGTCGCGGAAATAGTCGTTCCGGTCATCGTAAGGCTTCTGGATGCAGCGGCCGCTGGGGGTGTAGTAGTGTGAGATGGTGACGCGCACTTCGGCACCGCTCGGCAAGTCAACGGGCTTCTGTACCAACCCCTTCCCGAAGGTGCGGCGTCCCATGATGAGACCGCGATCCCAATCCTGGATGGCTCCAGCAGTGATTTCGCTGGCGGAGGCGGAGTTCTCGTCCACCAACACGATGAGTTTGCCCTTGCGGAAAAGGCCGGTCGGGGTTGCATCGTAGTGTTCGCCGGTCTTGCGGAAATTGTCGGTATAGACGATGCGGCAGCCGGCATCAATGAACTGACTGGCAATCTGGAAGGCGGTATTGAGATAGCCGCCACCGTTGCCGCGAAGGTCGAAAATCAGATCCTCCATTCCCTGTTCCTTCAGTTTCTTGAAATGCTGCTGGAATTCCGAGAGGGAGGTCTGGGCGAACCGGTCGAGTTTGATATAGCCGGTCTTCTCATCAATCATGAAAGAGACATTGATGCTGTACATGGGGATTTTGCCGCGGGTGACGGTGAATTCAAGCAGGTCGGGGTTGTGTCCTCGCTTGATGGACAGCTTGACCTTGGTGCCGCGGTCGCCGCGCAGGTGGTCGCGCACCCAGTTGTTGTTAATATGCTTGCCGCAGGCTTTCAGCGTGTCCACTTTCACGATTTTGTCGCCCGGAAGGATGCCCACTTTTTCGGAGGGTCCGTCGATGATGACCTCCACCACATTGATGGTGTCTTTCACGATTTGGAAAGTGACACCGATGCCGTCAAAGGAGCCCTTGAGCGGCTCACGTGAGGCAGCCACGTCCTTGGCGGTGGTATAAGTGGAGTGCGGGTCAAGCTGCGTCACCATCTCCTTCACACCCTTTTCCGCCAGCATGTCGAAGTCAAGGGTGTCCACGTAAATCCGGTCCAATATGCTAAGGAAATAGTCCATGGTGCGTTTGCCCGAGTCGTACGACTTGTTGGTTTGCGCTGAAAGCGAACCGCCGAAAACGAAGAACAAAGCGGCCATCAATACAAGTATCTGTTTTTTCATAAGTTAAGTTCGGTTTATTTTTTCCAAAAACAATTTACAAAGGTATAGAAAAAGTTTGACTCTACCGATGCTTTACACATCATGGATTGTTTCCAACAGGAAGCTGACAGGGCGAAAACCGTCGTTGCAGGAAATCATGGCGGAGTGGGGATTTTTCATCCAGCCGTCGAAGAAATTGCCGCCGCCGTTTGCCAATTCCGCCACAAACGCCTGCATCGTCTCCCACGCGCTGTCGCACAAGCCCACAGGCTTCTGTGCACCCTCCGAGATGAACACCTGCCCCTCCACCAAATCACATGCGTGCGCTATCGGATTCTCATACTTCGCCGACAAATCCAGATACGACGCCTTGCGAATAACTGTGATACGGACGTTCATGCTGACAGCTCCTAACGCATAGCTATTTTAAGAGTTTGTCGTTTGACCCTAACACATTGATAATCTTATGGATATATAACTTCTTCATGCTATCGCGGGCAGGGCCAAGGTATTTGCGGGGGTCGAACTCGGCCGGTTTGTCGTGCAGAACTTTGCGAACGGCTGCGGTCATAGCCAAGCGACTGTCGGAGTCGATGTTGATTTTGCAGACAGCTGACTTGGCGGCCTTGCGGAGTTGCTCTTCAGGGATGCCGACCGCCGCCTTCAAGCAACCGCCGTTTTGGTTGATGGTATCCACTTCCTCTTGAGGAACGGAAGAGGAGCCGTGGAGCACGATGGGGAAGCCGGGCAGTTTCTCCTCAACAGCCTCCAGCACGTCGAAAGCCAAAGGCGGAGGAAGAAGACGGCCAGTCTTCGGATCAACGGTACATTGTTCAGGGGTGAACTTGTAGGCGCCGTGCGAAGTTCCGATGGAGATGGCCAAAGAGTCCACGCCGGTTTTGGTCACAAAGTCGATGACCTCTTCGGGTTTAGTGTAGTGGCTTTCGGCAGCAGACACCTCATCCTCCACGCCGGCCAAAACGCCCAGTTCGCCCTCCACGGTCACGTCGAACTGGTGAGCGTACTCAACCACCTTCTTGGTGATAGCGACATTCTCGTCGTAAGTGAGTGCAGAGCCATCAATCATCACGGAAGAGAAGCCCATATCGATGCAAGACTTGCAGGTTTCAAAGCTGTCGCCGTGGTCGAGGTGCAGTACGATTTCGGGATGCTCGCAACCCAGTTCCTTGGCGTATTCCACTGCGCCCTCCGCCATGTAGCGGAGAAGGGTTTGGTTCGCGTAATTGCGCGCTCCCTTCGACACTTGCAGAATCACAGGGGATTTCGTCTCCACAGCCGCCATAATGATGGCCTGAAGCTGCTCCATATTGTTGAAATTGAAGGCGGGAATCGCATAGCCGCCCTTCACTGCCTTGGCAAACATCTCACGTGTGTTCACCAGTCCTAATTGCTTGTAACTAATCATGTTGGTTATTAATTTGTTGAGTTGTTTAATCGTTCTTGTTGTCAGTTATTCCTGCATAATCATTCTCCCTGTCTCATCCCAAAGGCCACACATTCACCATTGATTCTTCTAGATTATGTTCGCGTCAGCGGTGACTTTGGTGTTGGCGAGGGCCTCGGAGATGTTGATGATATGATCGCCCAATTTTTCCAACAGCGCGTACATTCCGCTATAGGCGACGCCCTGCTGGTAGGTGTATTTTCCGCTGTTGATGTCATCCAAATGTTTCGTGCGCAACTTGTCGCGGTACTCGTTGATGGCATTTTCTGCGGCAAGTGCCTCAGTGATATCGACGGTGCGATAGGGTTTCTCCAGATTTTTCAGCATCACATTCAGGGCACTACGTACGAGGTCAATCATGTGGTTGAGGTGCTCGGTCATCTCCGGCGTAAACTCGATGTTGTTTTCGTTTTTGTTTTCTATCTGCTTGGCCAGCTGGAAGTTCTGGTCGCCGATGCTTTCCAGGTTGTCGATGATGGAGAGCATTCCTGTGATGCGGCGGCTGGTTTCCGGGGTGACGCCGGCGGCCGACATCTGCGAGAGGTAATTGGCTATTTCAATTTCCATTCTATCGGAAATCTGCTCGTAATTCTGCGTGCGCTTCAGCAGGTTGTCGTACTCTTTCTCTTTGTAGGTCAAGGTCATGAGCGTGGGGATGAACTCGAACATGCGCACCATTCTTTCGCCGAAGGAGTGCACCTCGTTCTTCGCCGACTCAAGGGCGAGCTCACCCATCTTGATGTAGCCGCCTTCGATATAGCGGAGGCGGAAGCCTTCGTCCTCACCATCTTTGGCGCCAGCGACGAGGTATTTCGTAGCCTTTTCAATCTGCGGGATGAACCATACCAGCAAGAGGGCTTTCAAGATGTTGTAGATGGTATGGAAAAGACAGAGCGCGATGGGGATGGAGGTGGCGACCACGTATGGCGACGAACCCTCCATCACTTCCGTCAGCAGGGCGATACCGTGTACGAAGGGGAAGAAGAAGATCAGCATCAAGAGGGCGCTGATGACATTGATGATGAAGTGGGCGCGAGCAGCTCGTTTGGCGGCGATATTGCCGACGGCCGCAGCGATATTCGCCGTAACCGTGGTACCCAAGTTCTCGCCGAGTACCAGCGCCGCCGCTATCTCGAACGGGATGATGTTCTGTGCACAGAGCACGATGGTCAACGCCATCATCGCACTGGATGATTGCAGAATCACCGTCAATACCGTACCAATGAGGAAGAAGAGCAGCAAGGAGCCGAAGCCAATGGAACCGCTACCCGAAACAAAACCCTGTATGTAGCTGATAAATGTGGCATTATTAGCCAAATCCAAATCCTTGATGGCGTTCTGCAGAAAGTCGAGGCCGAGAAACAGCAAACCGAAACCAATGAAGAACTCACCCCATTGATTGACTTTCTTGCCCTTGTACATCATCAGCAGGAAGCCAAGTCCGATGATGGGGAGCGTGGGTATGCTGTATTTAATTCCCAAAAAAGTGACAATCCACGAAGTGATGGTGGTGCCGATGTTGGCGCCGAGAATCAAGCCTATGGCATTGCGCAGGTTGAGCAGCCCCGCATTCACGAAACTCACCACCATGACGGTGGTGGCGGAGGAGGACTGGATGACAGAGGTGATGAATGTGCCAGTGAGGATGGCTTTGAAACTGTTGGAGGTGCAACGGGCCAGAATGTGTCGGAGGTTCTTTCCAGCCGCACGCTGCAGGGCTTCGCTCATGTAGGTCATGCCGAACAGAAACAAAGCAAGGGCGCCTAAAAGCGTCACGCACAAAGAAAATGCACTCATACGCAAAAATTTGCCGCAAAATTAGTAAAAAAATCGCATATATGGCGACCGTTTTTTTCGTAATTTTGCACCCATTAAAAATGCATAATATGAAACGAATTTCTCTCCTTTTTGTCCTTGTTTTTGTCGTATTCTGCGGGTTTTCCCAATCATTATTATGGAAGGTGACCGGAAAAAAACTGCAAAGTCCGTCCTATCTTTACGGAACCATCCACATTCAAGACCAGCGAGTGTTCAACTTCGACACCCTCGTTTGGGAGAAATTCCACAGCTGCGACGCATTTGCCATGGAAATCCTGATGGACGAAATCAACCCGGCGGAAATGCGCGACTGCATGTATATGCCGAAGGGCAAGCTGCTGTCGGAACTGATGTCGCCAGA
>ONXT01000105.1 GCA_900321845.1 uncultured Bacteroidales bacterium
AGATAGTGGTTCTCGATGATTGAGTAGAGGGTGAATTCCACTTTCTTGGGGTCAACCAGCACGAATTTCAGTTCAGCGGGGTGCTTTTTATAAAGTAGCGAGGCGATGATTGCGTTCAGTCCGACGGACTTGCCCTGTCCGGTGGCGCCGGCCATCAGCAGGTGCGGCATTTTCGCAAGGTCGGCCACAAAGGACTCGTTGCTGATGGTTTTGCCCAATGCGACGGGGAGTTCGTACTTGCTGTTTTTGAAGGCATCGGATTCGAGCAGTTCCTTCATCGGCACGATTTGCGGATTGGCATTGGGAACCTCGATGCCGATGGTGCCCTTGCCGGGAATCGGCGCAATGATGCGGATGCCCAAGGCGGCGAGACTCAGCGCGATGTCGTCCTCCAAGTTTTTGATTTTGCTTATGCGGACGCCGTCGGCGGGAACAATCTCATACAGGGTGACGGTCGGCCCAACCTTCGCAAAAATCTTCTTGATTTCGATGCCGAAGCTCTTCAGCGTCCGTTCGATGCGCTCTTTCTTTTCGTACAGGTCTTTTCGCTTCGTCTCTTCATCAATCTCCGCATTCTGATAGTCCATCAGCAAGTCGGTGGTGGGGAACTGGTAGGTTGACAGATCTTTGCGGGGATCGTAGTCCTCCAACTCCTCGATGGGGGCTCCTGAGGTCTTCGATTCAGTGGTAGGCGTTTCCTCAGCATCCCCTTCTTCCTCGTCATTTTCCGGCTCCTCAGGCTTCGCAACCTTGTCGTTTTCATTGATGATGTCCATGGGGACAACGGGTTCAAATTTCGTGGTCGCTTTTTGCGGTTTCTGGGCTTGTTTGGGTGTTTTGGTGGGGGATTCGTCGGGTTCTGTATCCTCGGTGGGTTCGAAGACAATAGTGTTGTTGTCGTACTTTTTGCTCACGCTGCCTCGCTCTCCCGCATAGAGTCCTGGCAGTTCTTCGTTCTCCCGCTCGTCATACACCCCCTGCTCATCCTCATCCTCGTCTTCTTTTTTTCTGAAAAAGCTGAAAAATCCACGATGTTTTTTGACCTTTTCCCCTTCGGAATCCGAATCCTCTTTTTTGAATTTGGAGAAGAATTCAATCACGGAGTTGGGGGAGAGGTTGTAGCAGAGTATCAGGATGACGAACAAGATGCCAATCAGGATGCCTACGGCGCCGAATAAGGTGGTTCCTGATTTTAACGCGCCCGTGATGATTTCGCCAAAAACGCCTTCTGGGAAATTCTCGGAGTTAGGGGAGAAGAGGGCGGTGAACATGGACAGCCAGGATATTGTGAGGAAAGTGTTGATAATCAATCCCAAACCTCTGGAAGGATGTTCGCTATCCTTGGATTTGAACAGGGTGATAGGCTCTTTGTCGAAGGTGAGCTTCACACCTACGAAGAAAAGTATGAGCATCAGTCCGATGGCATAGATTCCAAAGGAGTAGTCGGCGATCCCGTGGGCGAGGTACGCCCCCATTTTCCCGAGCCAGTTGGCTGGCTTGTCGGTGTTGCCGTCGATGTATAGGATGTCGGCGCTGTGGGTGAATATGTACGAGAAAATGGATATGGCACTCAGCACGGCGAAAAGCATCAGCACGATTCCGATGACGATGCGCGTGTTTTTGGAGGAATGGGCGCTGGATTTGCCCTTTTTCGCTGTCTTCTGGGCGTTCGCCGTCTTGCTCTTTTTGCCGTTGCCCTTGCTCTTACTCACTTGATGATTGGTCAAAATACGCATAAAACTTCTCTGATTTGGAACTTTTTTAACACAATAATTAAAAACTTACAAATGTATTGCAATTTAAGCCAACACTCCTGCGTTATTGGAAAAGAATTTCAACAAATGAATGTTTGAAAAAAGCGGACGACTCATGCCCCGACACGTGTAATCAGTTGTATTTTTGCTAAAATTTTTTTGTACTATGAACACTTTATTTTTATTAGACGCAGCCCCTGCGCAGACGACCGAAAAACTGAGTATTTTCAAGTTGGTGTTCGATCCGGCCAGCTTGTGGATTATGATTCCTCTGATGCTGATGCTGGTTTGGGTGATTTACGTTTTCATCGAGCGCTTCCTCGCCATCAATGCGGCATCAAGGGAAGAGCGCAATTTCATGAATAACATCCGCGACTTCATCCATGAGGGGAAATTGGATTCCGCGATGGCTCTCTGCAAGGGCAACGACACGCCGCTCGCCCGTATGATTGAAAAAGGCCTTTCCCGTATCGGCAAACCCCTCAACGACATCTCCACCGCAATTGAAAACACAGGGCAAATCGAGGTCCAGAAATTGGAAAAGTATGTCTCCTCCCTCGGTACCATCTCCGGCATCGCCCCGATGGTCGGCTTCCTCGGCACCGTCACCGGCATGGTGATGGCCTTCCACGCAATGGCCGCCAACCCGAACAATTTGGATATCACCGTGCTTTCAACCGGCATCTATACCGCTATGATTACCACCGTGGGCGGTCTCATTGTCGGCATCATCGCCTACGTGTTCCACAATATCCTCGTTTCGCGCATCTCCCGCCTCGTGAACACCCTCGAAGCAAAATCCACTGAATTCATGGACCTCTTGCATGAACCGGTCTAATCAACACAAAAGTCTTTTGAACCATGGCTATCAAACTGCAAAATAAACAAGAGAATCAGCCGAACATGTCCGCCATGTCCGACTTGGTGTTCCTTTTGCTGATTTTCTTCATGATCACCTCAACATTGGTCTCGCCGAATGTGATTAGTCTCTCGCTGCCGTCCAGCGAGTCTGGTCAGCAGAACCTGCCGAAAAATGTAGAGGTTTATGTGGATTCGCTCAAGAATTATTATGTCAACCCGGAAGGTAAGGGAAGCGATTTCTCAACCATGGTCGCCGACAGCCTGCTGCCGCTCTTGCGCGAGGCCGTCGCCGCTGACCAGTCCGAGCAACGCGCCATCATCTTGCGTTCCGACAAGTCCGTCCCGATTGAAAACGTCGTGGAATTGATGGATGTCGTGAGCCGCCTCAACGACGAACTGGAAGCTGACGGCAAGGAAACTTATAAGGTGGCACTGGCCACAGAAGGGAAGTAGCGATGAGCAGACAAGACAAACACCGACTCATTTCCGCAGGCAGCACCTTTGTTATTATGGCGCTGCTCTTCATCTTCATGATATTCTGCGGATTCACCAACAAAATCCCACCCGATCCGCCCAAGAAGATCGTGATGGTGGAACTGGAAGATTTCGGGGATGGACATCAGGGCGGCGGAAATCGTCAGGCGGGCGGTAGCTCGGGCGAGGACCGCACCCCGCCGGCCGCTGCTGAAGAGACGGCAGTCAACACCTCCCAACCGACCACTCAAGTTAGGCAGAACACCCACACCGATGTGAGGTCCACTGTCAAGCAGACCTCTACGCCCGCTCCGCAACAACCCAAAGTGAACAACAACGCCCTCTTCAAGGGCGCACCCAGCAACGGACAAGGCACCGGCAAGGACTTGGGAGCCGGACATCAGCGCGGCAATGGACTGGGTTTGGGCACCGACGGCTCTGGCGGCAACACCACCGGCCGCGGATTGGGTACGGGCACCCGCAAATACCGCGGCACCCCTAACCTCACCGTCAATGTGGACGAACAACCCGGCAATCGCGTTTATGTGGAAGTGGATGTCAATGGAAATGGTGACGTAGTCGGTGCTAAAGTCCTGAACAACAAACAGTACAAGACCACCGCCACCGTCCGTACCCAGAATCTGTGTCTCGAGCGCGCCAAAACAGTCAAGTATGTCAGCAACGGCATCGCCGAATACCGCGTCATCGTTTTTACCTTTTAATTTGAACAATTCTGCTTCTCCTTCGTTTATGGGTTGAAGTTGGGAATCTCCATCTGCAAGCGTTACCAACTGAATTGAAATCAATGAACATGAAACCGAAAGCCTCTCCGCTCACAATTCTCGTTAAAGAGAGTTCTTTCCGTGATTGTCAATAATTAAAAAAATATTTAGTGATGAGCTATTGGGTTATTTTTATAGGGTTTATGCTGATCAGCTGGGTGGTGCAGCACACCATGCAGTCGAGATTCGCCAAGTATTCAAAAGAGTTTCTCCCCTCCGGCCT
>ONXT01000246.1 GCA_900321845.1 uncultured Bacteroidales bacterium
GTCATGGCTCCCATCAGGAAGAAGAGGATTTCAGCGATTTCGCCGAGAGCGTGAAGCAGTTCGGAATGGACCAGCCAGTCGGTGTAACTTGCGCCCGGATTGTTCAGCATATAATCGCGCAAACCGCTGGTGTTGACCAGCATCCCGTCGCCTCCAATGATGGCGCAAACCCATAGCAGAACGCCCAGCAGCAAGGCCGTTGCCGTTTTGTTGATTTTAAGAGGATGTTCAAGCGCTATGACAATGTAACCTATCACAAACGCGACAATCATAAAGGTAAAAGTAAACATAATTTATTGTTGGTTTTGATTAATTTTAAAAGGGATATCCATGGTCAGTCTCTGCTTCACCGCCTCCATCAGCCACATGGGGGTGGAAGTGGCTCCGCAAATGCCGATTGAAATTCCTTGATTTATAGTTAATTGTGATAATTGTTCCAAATGGGAAATAAAAAAACTGTTCGAGTTCGACTTTTTACAAATGTCGAAAAGATACAAGCCGTTGGAGCTTTTCTCGCCCGACACAAAAATCACCATATCATATTTGGAGGCGAACTGCTCGATCTGTTTCGCGCGGTTCACCACACTATGGCAAATGGTGTCTTTGTAATGGAAAAGATGTTGATTCCCAGCGGATTGGTAGCATTGTGAAATAGCCGCAATCAACTCGCGGTACTGCTCCAGGTTCTGCGTGGTTTGCGAAAAAAGATAGGCGGGACGGCTGAAATCTATTTTCGCAATATCGTCGAGGGAAGAGACGACGATGCCGTTGCCCTTGGTCTGCCCGATCAAGCCGACCACCTCCGCATGCCCCTGCTTGCCGAAGATGAGGATTTGCCTCTCGCCGTCGCAACATTGGCGGATGGTCTTTTGCAGATTGAGCACCACTTTGCAGGTGGCATCAATGATTTCAATATTGTTGGACTTCGCAATCTCGTAGGTTTCAGGAGGCTCGCCGTGCGCGCGAATCAACACGCGGACATTGTGAAGCTTGGCGAACTCATCGCGCGAAATCACCCGCAACCCTAAACGCTGCAACCGTTGCAGCTCTTCGTTGTTGTGAACAATGTCGCCCAAACAGAAAAGCGTCTTCTCCCTCTGAAGCCACTCTTCGGCGGTTTTGATGGCATTGATGACACCAAAACAGAAACCTGAATTGCTGTCAATTTCCACCGAAGTCGCCATTTTTTCTACCATCAATATCGTTTTTTCTTGATTTTCAAGTATTTGCAAATGCAGTTTTTGCAAAAAAAATCAGCGGCAAATATAAGACAAATCAACGTTTTATACAATATTTTCTGCTCACTTTTTGCGAGCTAACACTATTGCAAATGATTTTATTGATGATAAAGGCGCCGGACCTTACTGCGGATGGAATTCCTCGAAACTGTTGTCTGAATAGAAGAAAACGATTTTGCGGATTCGCTTTTCGCCGACGTCCCTTCTGTCGGTGCGCTGACGACCACGAGGGGCAGGATGGACAGGGGGAACACTGCCTTGAATCTTCTCAAAATCCAGCGCATTTTCCGGGGCTACCGTCGATTGGTCGGCATTTATCGCATTCTGGACGCGTTGAGAACTCGATTCCAGCGGGGCAGGGGAGGGTTCAACCTCGTTAACTTTGCTCTCTTTTGGCATAGCCGAGGAAGATGCCATTTCATTAACCTCTTGATTATCAACTGCTATAGAGAACAAATCTTCGGCGAATTCCAACTGAGATTGTTTGCTTTCCGCTTTTCTCTTTTGCTCGATGGCCGCTTTGGTCTCAGCCAACTCACCAGCACCCTTTACCATATCTCCCAATCCGGTGATGAGCCATTCGGAGCGGATTTCCGGAAAAGCCCTCATTACCTTTTCCAGCATCGCAAAACTCGGCTGGTTGCGTCCCGACAGAATGTGCGCCAAATTCGAACGTGAAATGCCAATCTCCGAGGCGAAATTGGCTGGCGACATCTCTTCATAATCCAAAATCCGTTTAATGCGTCCGTTGATTTCCTGATCCATAACCGATTAATTAATTTTTGTAAACAACAATATAACGGACAGAGTTTATTTTTGTTACACAAATTTGCCGAGTTTTACAAATGTCAATTTTACAAAACAACAATAGCACTTCGTTTAGAATTGTGTCAAAATGAGGCTCGAGAATGGAATAATGTCTTAATATAAACCAATATATCAATAGATATATATTAAAATTTAATAATCAGTAATTTAGATAGATGATTAGTTACAATTATAACATTAAATAAAATTATATATATATTACTTGAAATCAAATAATTAATTTTGTTTAATCAAATATCACTTGAAATAAAATACCACTTGTGCTATTTCTGAATAGCCATTGTCATGTAAATATGTACAAGTCTAAAAACAAAAACACATTTTACAAATATTTACGATAATTCAATCGTTACTTGTAAAATGTGTTTGCTAATTTCTCTTCCGAGAAATGTAGTATTACTCCATTTTTGTTCGACGCAAATCCAGCATATTGATTGGATTGGGAGCGAACCCGCTGACATTCGCGCGCGTGAAGCGAACCACTTTATCGTAATAGAGCAGCATCACAGGCGCATCCTCCATCAAGATGGAATCTAAGCGCGTATAGTAGTCGTTGCGCACGGATTCGTCAATAATCGTCTGGGATTTCTCGAATAATTTGTCAAATTTTGGATTGACATAATGGGTGTAATTGGAGCCATTGGGCTGCAGGTTCTTGGAATAGAATAACGCAAGGTAATTTTCACCGTCTGGGTAGTCGCAAATCCACGATCCCCGAAACGCCGGCAATCGATAGCTGCGCATCATTTGGCGCTGTTGGGCCGCCTGCTGCACGTCTATCGTAATGGGGATGCCAATTTTACCCAATTCGTGCTGGATGTATTGGCACAAATCCAAGTAGGTGGCTGAAACGGAAATCGGAATCGGCTTGAGCCCTTCTCCATTGGGATACCCTGCTTTCTCCAGCAATTCCAGGGCTTTTTGCGGATTGTAATCATAACCTTTCACGCGATTTTCGTCAAAAGAAGGCATGCCACGCGGCACGAACCCGGAAGTCGCTGGATAACCGATATTGTTTCGCATATAGCGAATCATCTTGTGCCGGTCGAAACCATAATTCATAGCCTGTCGTACCTCCTTGATCAACAAAGGATTGTCTTTCCCCTCATCATTCAACATAAAGCCGATGTATTCCGTATTCAAGTAGGGGGAAGTCTGCATATTGATCTTCCCTTTGTACTTGGGCTGCAATTCTCCGTCGGGTGTGAGCAACGCATCTTTGTAGCAGGCTTCCACGCCGGACATGAAATCAAGCGACCCTTTCATAAATTCCATAAAAACAGACTGTTTGTCAACGATGAAACTGATGGCGACTCCATCCAAATAGGGAAGCCGGGAGCCAGTCTCGTCACGTTCAAAATAGTTGGGATTCTTGCGAAGCACCAATTTCACGCCCTCTTCCCACATTTTCATCTGGAAAGGACCGGTCCCGACAGGGTACTTGCGGAAGTCCTCGCCAAAATGTTCCACAACCTCACGCGGCACGACTGAGCAGTATTTCATTGCCAGAATCCCGAGGAAAGGTGGATAAAACTGCGTAAGCCTTATTTGTAACGTACTGTCGTTCAACGCGGAGAATGCGTGCTTGCCCGTTTCGTCCTCGGCCACTTTCTGGAAAATCCATGCGCCGGGAGAGGCGACCTTAGAATCCACAATTCGGTTAAAGCTGTAAACGAAATCCTCTGCAGTGACATATCGCGGCTTTTGAAACTTGAAATAGTCGGTATTATGAAACTGCACATCCTGCCTGAGATGGAAGGTGTAAATAGTGCCATCCTCGCTGATCTCCCAACTTCGGGCGATGGCGGGGACGATTTCAAGCGAATCGTTCAGGCTCACCAGCCCGTTGTAGAGTAAATTGCAAGGCCAAATCACGGATTGACCTGAGGAGAATGCCGGGTCCAGCGTGGAAATGCCCGCCGACTCGTTGTACTTGAAAATCTTCTTCCCCTCAGATGAATCTGTCTTTTTGCAGGCGCAAAAGCAGATTAAAAGGAGCGGAACAAGCAATTTAAACGCGAATTTCATGGTATGTCATTTACAAAAAAAAGGAGATGACGGAATCATCTCCTTTTTTTCAACTTGTCCTTACAACAAATTATTCAGCTTTAGCTTCAGCTGCAGCATTGGCAACTTCTTGAGCAGCTTCGGTAGCAGCGCTATCAATGGTAGCAGCGGCTTCTTCAACAGCTTCTTGTACGTCATTGGCAACCACTTCTTCAGTAGGAGTAGTAGCTTCTTCGGTAGCAGCTTCATCGGTGGTTTTTTGACCGCAGGAA
>ONXT01000108.1 GCA_900321845.1 uncultured Bacteroidales bacterium
CGCGCCCTCTACGACCGCAACACCGACATCGTGGCCATTATGTACCCCTCGGCGGACTACCTCGCCCGCTACGCCCGCGAGCCGCAGGAGCGTCCGTTCATTATGTGCGAGTATGCGCACGCGATGGGTAACAGCTGCGGCGGCCTCCAGAACTACTGGGACACCATCTACCAATACCCGCAACTGCAGGGCGGCTGCATCTGGGACTGGGTGGATCAGGGGCTGCTAACCACCGATGCGCAGGGCAACGAATTCTACGCTTACGGCGGCGACTTCGGGGAGAACATGCCCTCCGACGGCAACTTCTGCATCAACGGGCTGGTGGACCCCGACCGGAAACCGCACCCGCAACTCGCCGAAGTGAAAAAAGTGTACCAGCCCATCAAGATTGAGGCGGTGAATTGGAAGAAGGGGAAGTTTCGCATCATCAACCGCTTTGATTTCAGCAACTTGAATGAATACTACCTGTCGTGTATGTTGCGGCGGGATGTCGCGCACGAAATGCCTGTGCATCCTGATAAATTTCTGGCACGCCCGATTCACGATCCTTTGGTGAGCATTCCTATCGACCTTGCCCCGCACGACACGGGCTATTTTACGTTGCCTCAGAAAATAATGGAGGAGATAAAAAAGCTGGATTCCGTGCCGCCCGGTCAGGATGTAATGGTGGAATTTGCCTTGTATCGTAAAAAAAATCCGCAATGGAAACAGGATTTGTCGCCCCTCGATTCTCTGTACTGGAATTCCGCTGCGGCCTACGAGGAGTTCAAGCTGCCGGTGCCTGTACGGAAGGGGGGCACACCCAATTTCGACCTCATTGACGATACCATTCAAATTCAACGAGTGGGCCATGGACTGAACATCACCATTGGTACAACCCTCATCGTATTCGACACAGTACAGGGGGGCATCACCTCCATCGAAAAAGACGGCCAGCCCGTGGTGGTGGAGGGTCCGCGGCTCAACTTTTGGCGGCCGCCCACCGACAACGACCGAGTGGACGGGCACGGCGAGCTGCTCTGGCGCCGTATCGGGCTCGACAATCTGACCTGGGAAGTGAATTATGTTGATGTTCATGATTACCCCAGTACAAGTAACCAGCTTTCAATCTCTTTCAGTAGAGCTGCCTTCAATGAGAACGGAGAGCAGGTTTTATCTGTCTATGAAATTTATAGAATACAACGCAGTGGAGATATTCTGCTTTTGTACTATATTTTTCCAAAATCATGGGTGCCTTCATTCGCCAAAATCGGCGCGCAGATGAAGGTGTCGAAAGAGCTGGTCACCACCGAGTGGGTGGGTGCTGCGCAGGAGACCTATCCCGACCGGAAAGCGTGCAGACATATAGGACATTATGTGGCCCCGACCGATGAGCTGTTCCATGTCTATGTGCGACCGCAGGCGGCAGGCAACCGCATGTCCACGCGCTATGTGTCGCTTTTCAACCGAGATCATAAGAGGATATTTTCCCTCACTCGTGCAGACCAGAGGAGAGGCGTACGCAACTTCCAGTTCAGCATCTACCCCTATTCCGATGAAGATATTGAGCAGGCGCAGCATATCAACGAATTGCACCCCGCTGATTATTATACTTTTAATATCGACCTTAAACAAGCAGGAGTAGGCACTGCCACTTGTGGTCCGGGCATTGCCGACCCATATTTAGTGAAGGAAAACAGAGGGTATATTCATTTTGATTTGCTGTTGCAAATTGGTGAAGACCAACTGTTTGGCGACCTGTTTATGGACAAATCGAAGTGTTTTAGCTATATTGACCCGACTTTTGATCCTTCTTTCACCGCGAGTAGAGAGCAGAAGCTTACCTTGAAAAGCAAGCCGAGTGTGCCGTATGATCACGATGCGGAAAAGACTCTGATGGATGGGGAGATCGGTAATCCGGCCAATTTCCATGAAGGCTGGGTAGGCAAATGGGGGAGTCCCATGATTATTCAATACGAGGCAGTTGATTACGCTTGCGATAGTCCAGTCGTTAAGTTGAGTTTTGCGCACTATCCGGCACAGTGGGTGTTTTTGCCGAAGAAAGTGACGGTGTCGTACTCCACCGATGGCAAGAGGTACAGCCAGCCGGAGGAGGTGGCCTTGCCTTTCGACCCGACGTTGCAGGAGAACGAAAAACCACGGGTTTGCATCTTGCGCCACAAGATCTCTGGGAGCAATGTGAAGTACATCCGTATCGAGGCGCAGCCGGTGGAGCGGTTGCCCGAATGGCATCCTGCTACCAGCGTGGGTACGTGGATCATGACCGACGAAGTCAAGGTCGGCGAGTGAGTAATTTGCCATAAATCACGTAATTTTTGTCCGCAAAGGCCTAAGCGGTTTAGAGTTGCAGCGAGAACTCGGAATGAAGTCATATAAGGGTGCATTTCGGATGCTACTGTGAAATTCGTCAATTCTCATTATATAGGTCATGGTTTCAAATTATATTTTCAATTTATATGAGCGATTTTTTGTATTTTTGCTGCGTGAAAAATCGGTTTATAAATAAATACGGAATTATCCATTTCCTCTTGTAAAAAACAAAGGATGTAGAAGATTCCATGATTAGAATACTACAAGATTGAAGGGGACAATTCCGATAAAAACTAAAACTACCATGATGAGAAACATTTTCATCCTCACAATCATCGCCTTGACGATGACCTCTTGCTACGTGGCACACACTGGCACGCATATCGAGGGCAACTATGTGCAACCTGCCGACGAAACGTCCAACCCCATCGAATACGTGGAGACCATCGATATTTTTTCAGAATACAATGATGACACGCTGTTGACCTCTCAGATTTTCCTGATAGAAGATTTGAAGACGAACGACAAATACGCCTACTTCATACTTCCACTTCGCGACACCAAACGGAGCAAAGCCCGCCACGATGTACGCATTGAATTTGACGAGATAGATGAAATTATCGGGGTGCTCAATTACATGGCGAAATACGAAACCATCAAGCCGACCGCCAATTCAAGCTCCTGCAATTTCAGGACCAGAAACGATGTAATGCTTTCCGTATCTTACGACAATAGCAAAACAAAATCGGATTGGGTGTTCAGCATTGGGCTCAAAGAAATCGAGAAAGGCAGTTCATACACGAAGTCTTTCCCGATGGAATACATTCAATATCTGAGAAATACGCTTTCAGAAGCGCAGAAAACGATGAAGGCGTTTTACGCGGGCGAACGGAAGAAGGGATCGGACGAATAATTCCGCCCGTCCTATTTCGTCGCCATAAAGCTTTTATACCCTCCCGCCAAATCACGGACATTCGTGAAGCCGTTCTGCAACAATATGCGGGCGGCGACATATCCGCGCAGACCGATGGCACAAAACACCACAATCGGCTTGTCGGTGGGAATGTCTTCAATATACTCGCGAAGTTCATCAACGGGATAATTGACGGAGCCTTCAATCGTGCCGGCACGGTTTTCAATCACGCTGCGGACGTCAATCAAGAGAAAATCCTCGTTGTTAGCCAGCATCTTGCGCAATTCATCGCACTGAATCGTCTGGAACTTGCCGGTAAGGATATTTTCGGCCACAAAACCAGCGACAGTGAAAGGATCTTTCGGAGCGGAGAAAGGGGGTGCGTAAGCGTGGTCGAAATCGGTGAGGTCGTAAACCGTCCCGTTATGTCCAATGGTCATCGCCAATAAATCCACACGCTTGTCAACGCCCACTTTCCCGACCACTTCAGCACCCAACAACTTGCCGCTCCGGGGAGCAAACTGGATCTTGATTGTAACCGGCTCATTTCCAGGATAGTAAGCCGTATGGGAAGCGGTGTGTGTGATTGAAGTCAAATAAGGGATATCCATCTGCTTGCACTGCTTTTCGCTCAGTCCGGTGCTGCCAACCGTCAGATCAAAGACCTTGGCGATGGCGGTGCCGATGGCTCCGACATACTTTTCTTTATTGCCGAAAGCGAGATTGTTGGCACAGGTGCGCGCCTGCTTGTTGGCGGGACCAGCGAGGAAACAGAGACGCGGTTGGCCTGTGAGCGGGGAAACCGTCTCCACTGCATCACCCACCGCATAGATGTTCTCATCGGAAGTCTGCATGAACTCATTCACGGAAATGCCTCCCAAGTCGCCGATTTTCAAACCTGCCTCTTTCGCCAATTGACTCAGCGGTTTCACCCCCACACTCACCAGCACAAAGTCGGCAGTCAATTTTTCGCCGCTTTCCAAAACCACCTCCGTCTGTTCTCCCTGCGGAACAAATTCCGTAACACCGTCATTGACAAACACTTTCACGCCTTTGGCAATCAGATGTTTCTGAACGAAGGCCGCGATGTCCCAATCAAGGGTTGGCATCACGTGAGCGGCTTTCTCCACGACAGTCACCTCGCAACCGATTTTTTGGAGGTTCTCCGCCATCTCCAAGCCGATGAAGCCAGCGCCCATCACAACGGCTTTCGCCCCCTGCTTCAACGCTGGCATCTTCATCAAAAAGCCTTTAATCGCGTCAGTATCAGGCACATCGCGAAGGGTGAAGATGTTGGGCGCATCAATGCCCTTGATAGGCGGTTTCACGGCTACGCTGCCTGGCGAGAGCACCAGCTTGTCGTATGATTCATTGTACTCCTTGCCGTTTTGTGTGCGGCAAGTCACTTTCTTGTTAGCGCGGTCAATGGCGATGACCTCCGTCTTCACGCGCACATCCACGTCATAGCGATTGCCGAAGGTGGTGGGAGTCTGGAGGATAAGCTCGCTGCGTTCCGCGATGGTGCCGCCGATATAGTAGGGCAGCCCACAATTGGCGTAGGAGATGTAGTCCCCCTTTTCAAACATGATGATTTCGGCATCCTCGTCCATTCTTCTCAGACGGGCTGCGGTAGTTGCGCCTCCTGCGACGCCTCCAACAATTATTACTTTCATTTTATGATTGTTTGATTATTAATTAGCAAATAAAAGATGAGAAAACATCTGCAAATTTACAACATTTTACCGAACTTTCCCTCCCCTATTTTCCATTCGTAAGCAGTTCTATTTCAACAAAATTCTGCGCCGCATCACGTTCCAGCTCGAAAAGTTTCTCGTGACTTTCGTGATAAATGGAGTACTCCATCAGATAATCGACGAGCGAGATTTCGCCCTTTTCCAACGCGAGTTGCAGCAGTTCAAAGGAGTTGATGTCGGCAAGCAACGATTCATACTCCTCAACTTGCTTCAGGTGAGAATCGACAATTGCGTACTGCGACTGCAAACGATTTCGGAACTGGAACTGTTCATCTGCGGCGAGCAGCGTGATGGCCGAGGATTGCAACTTCGTCTGTTTCAGTGAGTTGACATTATGCCATAGCGGAACGGAAATCCCGATTTTAATGCCTTGGAAAGTTTCGGAGGGGACTTGCTCACGCATATAGCCCGCGGAAAACTGCGGTGCCCAGCCCGATTTGTCCAATTTCTGCTGCTGCGCGTTGATTTCCTGCTCCTTGTCAATCCATGCCAGCATCGGATTGTTCTTCTCCACTTGCTGATACCAGCTGTCAAAATCAGAAGGAAGGTCGATCGGCGGGAAAAGAGTATCCGTAACGGGAATTGCCAATCCACCATTGTACTGTTGTAGTTCTCGCAAAAGATTGTCGCGGCGCACGATGGCATGCTCCAACTCCTGACGCATATTCAACTCGGTGAGTTTCACTTTGTTATAATCGAAAATATTGATGGAGCCGGCATCCAGTTTCTGCTTGTAGGCCTTGGACACATTGGAGACATAGTCCAGGCACTTATTGGCATCGGAAATTCTAACATTCTGATACACAATCTCATAATAAAGTTTTCCTATTTCAATCATCATTTCACGGCACTCCTTCCGCACAGCGATTTCGGCCTGCTCATTTTTCAAATTGGCTATGCGACCGCGATAGACATAAGAGGTCGGGAAGTCAAACGACTGCGTCACGCACACATCGATACGGTGCCCTATTTCGGAGGGAGTTCCCCATAGATAAGCAAACTCGACTTCGGGATTTTCTGGGGCGAGCCCGACGCGGTTCCCCATCTGTTCCGCCTCCGACTGCTGTTTCAAAGCCCTGATTGTCAGGTTGTTATTCTCAACCTGATGCCATACAGAACGCAGATTCTGCCCAGTCAGAAACATCGGGGAGAAGAACAGAGATATGATTAATAATTGACTAAATTTCTTCATGGTTTTCAATTTGAGGTTGTGGGTTGATTTTCTTTGCATACAGCAATTCGTACACAATGGGAACAACGTAAATATTTAATATGGTGGAAGTTACAAGGCCGCCGATGATAACGATAGCGAGCGGGCTTTGAATTTCGTTGCCAGGGGCGGAGCCGTTGATTGCCATCGGAATCAAGGCGAGGGCACCGGTTATAGCAGTCATCAGGATAGCGTTCAAACGGTCGGAGGAGCCTTGGAATACAGTCTCTTCAACGGAAAGTCCCGTTTTTTGCAAACGCAAATAATTGGACACCAACAAGATACCATTTCTGGTGGCAATTCCGAACAAAGAGATGAACCCGATGATGGAGGGGATGCTCAGTACGCCGGAAGTGAAGCGGATGGCGAAAGCCCCACCGATCAAAGCCAAGGGCAAATTCAACAAAATGACCGCCGCCAACTTGAAGTTCTTGAATTCGCGGAAAAGCAGCAGCAAAATGACGACCAACGCAAGGCATGTGGTGAGCAGCAGCATTCGGGAAGCCGCTTCTTCGCTCTCAAACTGTCCGCCGTATTCAATGCGAGTGCCATCCGTCAAGGTCACTTTTTCATCCACAATCCTCTGAATATCAGACACAACGCTATGCATATCACGACCAGCGACGTTGGCAGAAACGACGAGTTTTCGCTGCGCATTCTCCCGGGAAATCGAGCCGGGACCGGAAGCGGAGACAATGTCAGCCACTTGCGAAAGCGGGACTTTTTCGCCGTTGTAGGTGTCAATGAGCGCATCCTTCAGTCCCTCAATCGTTTGCGTGTAATTGGAATCCAGACGGAGAATCAAATCGTACTTGCGGGAGCCCTCATAAACATCGCAGAGTTTTTCTCCACCGACGGCCACATTCACGTAGTCGTTGAATTCTTCAATCGTAATGCCATACTTGGCCAGCCTATCGCGGTCGGCTCGGATTTGCAACTGAGGGACATCCACCTGCTGCTCAACATTCACGTCCACCAGCCCATCGACCCCAGAAACCGCGCTTTTTATTTGATTACCAATCACATACATCTCATTCAAATCAGTACCGAAAATCTTGATGGCGATGTTGGCGCGCGTGCCGGAAAGAATATGGTCGATGCGGTGTCCCAGCGGCTGGCCGACGGTCGCCGCAATGCCGGGAATGGATGCCAGCTTGTGACGCACCTCCTCCACAAACTCCTCTTTGGAACGCTCTTTCAACTCAAAACCCACTTCGATTTCGGCGCTATTGGTAGCCTGCGAGTGCTCATCCAGCTCTCCCCTGCCCGTGCGCCGGCAAGTGCTCGTCACCTCCGGAATCGCCAACAACGTCTGCTCCACCAGATTGCCCATCTGATTGTTCTCATCCAAGGAGGTACCAGGCTGGGTGACAACGGATAACGTGAGCGAACCCTCGTTGAATTCCGGCAGGAAGCTACGTCCGAAAGTGAAGAAAAGTCCGACGGCAACCACAAATAGCGACAAAACAGAGCCGATGACGATTTTTTTGTGGTTCAATGCCCACGTCAGGGATTTGTCGTAGTATTTATGCAGAAAAGCGGTGAACTTTTTGTCCTTTTCATTCTTCGCCAAAAATTTCTCATTGGCTAACAACATCTTAGAAAGCAGCGGAGTCAACGTCATCGCCACAATCAGCGACATAAAAAGTGAGACGAGGAAGGCGATGCCGAGTGGTTTCAACATTCTGCCCTCCATTCCCGACAGGAAGAAAAGCGGCAGGAAAGAGACCATAATGATGAAGGTCGCATTGAGGATGGATGCACGGATTTCGGAAGAGGCGTGAAAGACGACATTGAAGTAGCTATCCTGCTCTTCCTTCGGCTTCAATCTATTCTGCCTCAACCGCTTATACACATTCTCCACATCGATGATGGCATCATCCACCAAGGAACCAACCGCGATGGCCATTCCGCCCAAACTCATCGTGTTGATGGTCAGCCCCATCAGTTTCAGCGCGATGACCGTTGCCAATAAGGAGAGTGGAATTGCCACCAAGGAGATGATGGTGGTGCGGAAATTGCCAAGGAATAACAGAAGAATGAATACAACGAGGATGCTGCCCTCAATCAAGGCGCGCTCCACATTGTTCACGGAAGTCTGGATGAAGTCGGCTTGCCGGAAAATATGCGTATCCACTTTGACATCGGCGGGCAAGGATTTCTTGAGTGATGCGAGATTCTTCTCAATCTCCTTGGTCACCTCCAAAGTGTTGGCACTGGGCTGCTTGAGGATGGAAAGGACGACGGCAGGGTGTGCGTTCTCGCTGGCGTAGCCGAATTTCTGCGCGGGCGCA